>NZ_JBTGVD010000017.1:0-26155 GCF_054343395.1 Mycoplasma sp. CB776 | reverse complement strand
AGAGATTTTCAAGGAAAAAACAACAATATTTTTGCAACAGATGTTTCTTATATAACTTCTCCTAAAGATGTATTCGATTCTAATCATGTATATTTTTCAGCAACAATTCATCATAAAACTAAAAAGATTGTTTCTTGAAATTTATCAAGAAATAATGATTTAAATTTGGTTATAGAACACAATAAAGATTTAAGCTTTAATGAAAAATGAATTATGCACACTGATCATGGAAGTGTTTATTCTTCTAATAAATTTGTAGAAATTATTGAAAAAAATAATGGAATAATTTCAATGTCAAGAGTTGGTAATTCATTAGATAATAGAGAAATTGAATATTTCTTTTCTAATATAAAGAGCGAATGTTTATCACACATTAAAATTAAAAATTTAACTTTTAATAATTTAAAAGAAATGATTAATAATTATATAAATTGATATAATGAAGAAAGACCACAATCAATTTTAAATTGAAAAACCCCAAATGAAATTTGAAATTCTTGAATTTCAAAATAAAAAAATTTTACCAGTGATATCACTGGTAAAATGTGTCCCAATAAATTGTCCCACTTTATAAACTTGAATTTTTTATTTTAGTTGATAAATACGTCTTCAATAATAGTGTTATTAGCATTTCTGAAAATTGTTAAAGGTTCTTCTTTATTATCTGTTGTTACTTTAACAAATTTAACAATTATATAGGATTTTCCTTTTTCTGGGATATCGTTAAATACAAATAAGAAACGATTTAAATTGTTTTCACTTGCTGTAACGCTTGAAGTGTATTCAACATAATTTTCTTGCTCACTACCTTCTTTTTTAACTAATTTAAATTTACCTGATGTTCTATCATATTCTCTAATGGTTAATTTATAAGTTGAACCATTTTCAATAGATGTAACATTAGAAGCGATTGTAAATGGTTTTTTAACTTGATCACTATTTTCAACTTCACTTGAAGCAACTCTTTGAGCACTAATTAAACGTGATGTAGTGGTTAATTGCTTAATTAAACTTTCTGATTCAAAAGATAATTTAGTCGCTTTTGATTTATCACTTTCGTTTTGTTCACTAACTAATAAATCTGAAATTAAATAAGTTTTTTGACCTTGTAATTTATCAAATTCAAAAGTTAAAGGTTTTGAAGTATCTGAATAAAATTGTGATTTAGTTTCTATTTCTTTTGTTTGTTTATAACCTGTAGAACCTAATGAAATTTCACTTAATACAACTCAAACTTTCTTATCTTTTATTTGTTCAGGTTTACTAAAAGTTAATGATACTTGTGTAGATGTAGCTGTTTTATTTGGTGTTAAAATAAAGTCACCACTTGAAATATCTGGAGTTTTGGTTGTTGTGAATGCATAGAGTTTATTTTCATTTTCTGTGCTTAATTCTACTTGTTGAAATTCACTATATGAATTTTCTCCAGTTTTAGTAGCTCTTGAAAATTTAAATAAATAATTGGTTTCTGGTTCTAAGTTTTTTAATGTAACTATTGCTTTATTTTTATAACCTTCTACTACTCTAAAATCTTCGTTAGCTAAAGTACTGAAATCTGCATCTGCTTCTTTTTTGTATTCAAATTTATACTTATATTTAGATTCATCAAAATTTAAATCTGTATTTTTTGATTCAAAGTTAAATTCTGCTGAAGTAGAAAATAAATTAGTTTGACTTACATATAAAAAGTTTTTTTCTTCTTTTTTGTCTGAACAAGAAATCAAAGTAATAACTGAAGCAGAAACTGTGCTTAGTGCTAAAATAGGCTTTAATAATTTATGTTTTTTCATTTTATCCTTTACAATCTTTATAATTACTAAATTTTTGTTAAATTAATATATGTTTAATTATATAATAAAAATGCAAAAAAACCTTAATTTTTATGATACTTTAAAGATTTTTTTACCTAATTTTATGTATTCTTCAATATTTTTGCTTAAAATTTGAAAACTATTAATGTATAAATCATCATTTTTTAGATTGATTCCAGCTTCTTGTAGAATTATAGATGGTTTATCTTTTCCACCTGCTGATAAGAAATTATGAATATAATTTTCTAATGATTTTGGTCCATTAATTTTGTAATCATTAAAGAAATAATTTGCAACTAAAAAACCAATTGCATATTTATAAACATAGAAATCTAAATAAAAATGAGGAACAATTGTTGCAAAAATTAAACTTTTTTCATTTTTAAAACCAGAAGCAAAATATTCTTTATATGTGTTAGAATAAATTTTTGCTAAATCATCAAATGTAGAAATTTCTTGATTTTTGTCTATTGCATTATAAACGTGATACTCATAATTTGATCAAAAGGTTTGTTTAACAACAGTGGAAATAAAATCTTGAATATTTTTTCTTAATATTTGTAACTTGGCTAAATCATTTTTAGCATTTTCTTTTAAATAGTCACTAACTACTAATTCATTAAATATTGATGCAATTTCAGCTAATAAAATAGGATATTCTGCATTGTTTTGATCTTGATTTTTATTGGAGTAATATGTGTGCATTGAATGTCCCATTTCATGAGCAAGAGTTAAAACAGACTCTAAAGTGTAATCTCAATTCATTGAGATAAATATCTTATCTAAACCATAAGCATTACTAATTGAATATGCACCAGAAGTTTTTCCATCACAATTCATATAATCAATTCATCTTTCATTAAAAGCTTTTTGAGAAACATCGTTATATTCTTGTCCCATTATGCTTAAAGATTTTTTATAAATTTCTTGTGCTTCTTCTACTGAATATATTTCTTTTTTATCAACTAAATCAACAAATGAGTCGTAATATTCTTTCTTTTGATTGAATTTAGCTTTGAAAAATAAAGAATCATATTTTTGAAATTTCTTTAATAATGGTTTTAATTTTTTAACATTATTAAAGAGAGTTTGAAGCATATTTTCTTCAATATAATCTTCACTTATAAAGGATTCTACGGAAGAATTGTATTTTCTTTTAAGAGCAAAAGTAGAAATTCTTGAAAAATGCTGGATTAAAAGTTTTGCATAAGTGTTTTTATTTTTAAAATAAGAATTAAGATAACTATTAAAAGTAGTTTTTCTTAAATTTCTGTCTTTGTTTTTCATTAACAAAGAATAATTACTGTGAGTAATTTTAATTTTTTTGTTTTTTGAAGTTATTCCATAACCTAAATCAGTTTCAACATCACTTAAAACTTGAAAAATTTCAGAAAAATCAGGATTTGCTTTATTAATATCTAAAAGAAAATTTTCGATTTCATCGCTTAATTTGTGTTTTTGGAAATCTAAAATTTGTGTTAACTCATATTTAAATGATTTTAGTCTTTCATCCTTTATTCATTCTTTGACTTTGTCAATATTTTTGTATAAACGGTTTATTTCAGAGCCATTTTGTTTATTAAATTCATCTAGATCATTTTCAAATTTTACTTGAATTTTACTTATGATTGGGTCCACAGAGTTTATAGATAGTTTATTAGATAAATAGTTAATTATTTTGTTTAATTTTAGCTCATTTTTATTTTCTAGTTCTTTAAAATAAATAAAAGATTCAATATTTTCATATTTTGAATCTTTATATTTTAATTCTTCATTTTTACTTATTCAATATTCTTGAATAATATCTTCGATTTTTTTATTTTCAAGAAGACTTTCTAAATCGAAACGATATTTTTCTGGAATATCAGAATATTTTTTATATGATTTCATTTTCTTTTTTAAATGTTTCAAGTAATAATCTTACTTCTTCTTCTGTATCACATTTAATTGCTTGATGTGATAAAGTATGAGCTTTTTTATAATCTATTTTAGAAATTAATTTTTTTGCTTCTAATAAACTTGTTGCTGACATTGAAAATTCATCAAGACCCATTCCTAATAATAAAGGAATTGCGTTTAAATCTCCAGCCATTTCTCCACACATCCCTGCTCATTTACCAGCTTTGTGTGCTCCGTCAATTGTCATTTTAATTAATTTTAAAATTGAAGGATTTAATGGTTGGTATAAGTAAGAAACTTTTTCATTCATTCTATCGGCAGCCATGGTGTATTGCATTAAATCATTTGTTCCTATTGAAACAAAATCTGCATATTTACAAAATTGTTCACTTAAAACTGCTGCTGCTGGTATTTCCACCATCATTCCTACTTCTATTTTGTCAGATACTTTATGACCTTCTGCTTTAACTTGTTCCAACACTTTTAAGTAGATTTCTTTTGCTTGTTTGAATTCATCAACTGTTGCAATCATAGGGAACATAATTGCTAAATTTCCGTAATAAGAAGCTCTGATTAAAGCTCTTAATTGTGTTATAAAAGTTTCTTGTTTATCAAGAGAAAGTCTAATCGCTCTGTAACCTAAAAATGGATTCATTTCTTCAGGGAATTTAAAGTATTTTAAAGTTTTATCCCCACCAATGTCAAGAGTTCTTACAACCACTTGTTTTCCTTGCATTTTTTCTAAAACTGCTTTGTAAGAGTTAAATTGTTCTTCTTCAGAAGGTCAGTTTTCTGCATCCATATATAGAAATTCACTTCTAAATAATCCGATAGCATCGGAGTTATATTTCAATGCTCCTTCTGTATCTTGAACTGAACCAATATTAGTTGCTAGAGTAACTTCTCTACCATCTTTTGATAAAGATTTTTTAGTTAAAAAGTTTTCTAATTCCTTTTTATTTTCCATAAATTTTTTAAATTCTAATTCGAATTCTTTTATTTCTTCTAATGATGGGTTTATAATAACAACACCTTTTTCACCATTCATTGCTACAACATCTTTATTTTTTACTATTTCTGTAATATTTCCTAAACCTAAAATTGCCGGAATTTCTAGACTTCTAGCCATAATTGCAGAGTGAGAGGTTCTACCACCAATATTAGTTAAAAATCCTTTTACAAATTTCTTATTTAATTGTGCAGTATCTGATGGTGTTAAATCTTCTGCTACAATAATAGTTTCTTCGTTGATTGCTGATAAATCAACAATTTCAATACCTAAAATATTTTTAATAATTCTTGTAGCAACATCTTTAATGTCTGCTGCTCTTTCTTTCATATATGGATCATCGAAATTTGAAAACATTTCAATAAATTTTTTAGTTACATTTTCTGTCGCAAAAGCTGCATTCAATTTTTCATTTTTAATTAAGTTTTGCACTTCATCCATAATTGCTGGATCATTTGCTACTTGTATATGAGCATCAAAAACAGCAACTTCTTCTTCGTTTAGTGTTTTAGATGCTTTTTCTTTAATTGATTCTATTTGTTTTATAGTTTTATTTATTGCTATATTAAAAAGATTTAATTCTGCTTCAACATTTTCAATTTTTGAATTTGTTAATTCAATTTTTTGCTCTTCAATTTTGAATATTTTTGCAATTGAAATACCATTTGAAGCTCCTATCCCTGTAATTTTTTTAGACATATTTCCCCCTTGTTTTTAATCTTTTGTAGTAATAAAATTATATAATTTTTTTATGAAAATAAAAAACAAATTAGTCTATTTTTAACTAATTTGTTAATTATAATTACAAAAACAATTTTTAGATTAAATTATTTTCGACCATTGTAGTTTTTAAAGCTTCCATAGCTTCTTTTTCATCTTCACCTTCTGCTTCAATTGAAATTTCTTGTCCTTGTTTAATAGCTAAAGACATAATATTCATAATTGATTTAGCGTTTGCAGAAGCTGCAGATGTAATGATTTTAATATCTGATTTGAATTTTGAAGAAACAGAAACAATTTTTGAAGCTGGTCTTGCGTGTAATCCAATTGGATCAGATATAACAACAGTTATTTTTTCCATAATACCTTTCTAAAATATTATTTATTTTTTGTCTATATTTAAATTTTAACACAACAAAATGAAATTATTTAAAAATTTTTATTTTGTTGTGCATACTTTTGATAGGTTCAAAACTTTTTCGATGAATTGAACAAAAACCAAATTTTTTTAATGCTTCTTTGTGTTCTTTTGTTAAATAACCTGAATTTTGACTAAAATTATATACTGGAAAATCTTTGGAAATTTCTTTCATAAAGGAATCTCGCGTATATTTAGCAATTAAAGAAGCAGCAGCAATTGATAACGATTTAGAATCACCTTTGGTAATATTTTCTTGATTGATATTAGAATCAATTTTAACAAAATCAGTTAAAACTAAATCAATTTTTGTGTTAAATTTTTCAATTGACTTTTTCATTGCTTCTTTTGTTGCGTTTAAAATGTTAATTTCATCTATTGTTTGAGAGTCTATAAAAATTGTGTGATATTCTAATGAATTTTCTATAATTAAGTCTACAAGTTCTTTATGTTTGTTTTTAGGAATTTTTTTAGAATCAGTTATTTGATTGCTATCAAATTCAGTTTTTAAAATAACACAGGTTGCAACAACTGGTCCTGCTACACAACCACGACCAACTTCATCGCAACCTGCAATTATTTTTACTTTATTATTTAAAAAACTATCATCAAAGTTTTTTAATGTGCTTTTATTTGTATTTTTCAGGATGTTTTTCTTTCATTAATTTAATAAATTCTTCTTTTGGTAAATGAGAATATTCATTCATTAATTCAACACATTCATTGTATTCTTGAATAGCATATTCAATTCCTTCAAAACCATTTACAGAAGTAATTCCTGATCTTTTTCAATTTTTGTATGTGCTAAAAAATAATTCTACTTCTCTTAATCATCATTTTGGTAAATCTTCTAATTTTTGAATGTGATCTAAACGGTAATCATCTTCATGAACAGCTATTAATTTTGTATCTGTTTCACCATCATCAATCATTTTCATAGCTCCAATTATTCTTGCATTTAATACAGAACCACTAAAAAATGATTCATCTGAATAAACTAATACGTCTAATTCATCTCCGTCTCAATCTAGCGCTTCTCTTAAAGAACCATAATTAGCTGGATATCTAAAACCATCTCTTAAAATTCTATCTACTATAATTTGATTGGTTTTTCTATCATATTCATATTTTATATTTGATCCTTTTGGGATTTCTATATTTACTTGTACTATCTTTTTCATAATAAAAAATTTTATCATTTTTTCTCAATTTAGTTTGAAATATGTTCATTTTTGCTATGTTTTTTATTTTTTATTAAAATCATCAAAATCACTAATGAATTAGTAATAATTGCAAAACTGGATCAAATTAATAGTTGAATCATTTCTGTAATACTTATAGCAATGCCACCGTCTAAATTATAAATTGTAATCAATCCAGCAATTAATCAATAGGTAAATCATAAAATTTCCACAGTTAAAACAAGTGATTTATAAAATAATGATAACCCTTTCATTTTTTTGAAAAATAATCCTTTAATTAATTGTGGCAATGATGCAAATGAAATGCAAAAACTTGCAGCATTTATTAAAATTGAATTTACTATATTGTTATTGAATGAGATTATTTTAAGACTACTTAAAATAGTTAAAATAATTACTAAAATATAGGAAAACGACAGAAAAATGGCAATATAAATGTAATTTAGTTTTTTGGAATATTTGTAAAATAATACAATCAGTAAACTTAATAAACTTAAATCTACAAATGAAGCTATGAAAATGAAAATAGAAATTTCATTTTTAAAAATTGAATAAAAAATTCAAAAAATATAACTTAATCACAATACTCAAAAAGTTGTAAAACTCACTACACCAACGTGTTTAGTTTTAAAAGTTTTATAAAGTTGTGGAACAGTTGAAAAAGGCGTAATAATAATAGCTAATATTCCTACTATTATTTGAGTTAAAATCATATTTAGTTTAACCTTTCTAATTTTAAATCAATTTCTTCTGTTGAATTAATGTATAAAAACTCTTTTGGATGGATATTTAAATAAGTTCCTGAAACAATTTTTTCTACTGAACTAATAGTTTTTTCAATAGAGATAAATTCTCCTTTTTCTTTTGTAAAATTACTTGCTGTTCTTAATTTTTGACTAAAAAAATTAATTAATTGCATAGCTTTTCTTGCTATTATTCAGTTTTCATTATCCAGTTGCTCTAAACCTAAAATAAGGATAATATCTTTTAATTCTTCATATTTTTGAAGAATTTTTTTAGTTTCTGTAAGTGCATCAAAATGTCTTTTTCCAATATTTTCAATTGTTAATAAACTTGAATTAGATTTTAGTGGATCAAAAGCTGGAAAGATACCATTAGATGCTATTTCTCTTGATAAAACTAAAACAGAATCTAAATGACTAAAAACAGCAATGGAACCTGGATCATTTATATCATCCATAGGTAAAAAAACTGTTTGAAAAGAAGTTATTCCACCATTTTCATTTTCATTAAGTCTTTCTTCAATATAAGAAACTTCGGAATTTAGTGTTGGTTGATAACCTACAGCTGACGGTTTTTTTCCAAGTGAAGAAGATAACTCATTACCTGCTTGAATAAATCTATAAATATTATCAATAAAAAGTAAAACATCTTCTTTTTCAACATCTCTTAAATATTCAGCTGCAGTTATTCCCATAGGAACTATTTTATTTCTTGAACCAGCTGTTTCATTCATTTGTGAAATGAAAATTATAGATTTTTCCAGTAAATTAGATTCTTTTAATTCATCTAGTAATTCTTGACCTTCTCTTGTTCTTTCACCAGAACCTATAAAAATAGAAGTCAATTTATTATTAAGTTTTTGTGAAGATAAGTTAAAGATTAATTCTTTCATTAAAACTGTTTTCCCTACTCCAGCTCCTCCTAAAATTCCAAGTTTAGTTCCTTTGAAAATAGGAATAAAAAAATCAATACATTTTACTCCTGTTTCTAAAAATAACTTGTTTTTAGTTTCAAATTTAACTTTTGTAATTGTTGAATCCAAATCTATCATTTTGAATTTTGATTTAGGTTGATTTAAAGACTCTCCTTTAATATTAAAAATGTTTCCTTTAGTTTTTAAACCTACAGGAACTTGGAGTTTTTTATCTTGCAATATAACTTCTTGATTAATAAATAACTTAGTTGGATTGTGAATGATAATTGCTCTAACAACAGAATTGGAAATTATTTTTTCAACAAGTAAAATATTTTCTTCTTTTAAATCACTAATTATTTTTCCAATTTCTAGATTATTATTTGAAAAATCGTTTTCAATATCAAATTGAATTTCTACTGCATCTGTTAAAATTTTTGAAATTTTTCCATTCATTTTATTCACCTAAATACTCTTTCATTTCATTTTCATTTATTTTTTTAAAATTTATTTCTTGACTAATTTTCTTTGTTATTCCTTTATAATTGTAAAAATCATTAATTGCATTAATTATAAAATTTTTAAAATGAAATTCATCTACAAATTCTGAACAAATGAGTTTATTATAAATTTTATTAGCTCATTTGTTTTTTTGTAAAAAACTGAAAATAAATTCAAATAAGTCTTGATTGTCTTCATTAGCATCTAAAATGTTTCAAATTACTAGTTTTGAAAATAAAATAATTTCCCCTGTGTTTAGATAATTATTAAAACCTTTTTGAGTTAATATTTTTTCAATATTTTTACCTTGATTTAAAGTTTTAGTAAAGGTATCTGAAAGATTAAATTTAATATCATTAAGATTGTGATTTTTTATATAGTTATTATAGACTTTAGTCAACTCTTTTGATAATTCAGAAACTTGTTTATTTTGAACTGAACTTCCTGTTCTAGAAACAGAAATTGGATAATTTATAGCCGGAATAATTCCTGAATTAAATAGTTCACTACTTATTACAATTTGCCCATCGGTAATTGAAATTATATTGGAAGATATAAAAGAAGTAATATCGCCAGAATTTGTTTCCACAATAGGAAAAACAGTTATAGAACCTTCATCTTTAAAATTTCCACCTCTTTCTAATAATTTAGAATGAGTAAAAAAGACATCTCCAGGAAATGCTTCTCTACCTGCTGGTTTATTCAATAATAAAGAAATTTCCCTATAAATATTTGCGTGCTTAGTTAAATCATCTAATATTAAAATAACATCAAAATTATTTTTAGATAAATTTTCAGCATGAGCCATTGCAACATATGGTAATAAAAATTGATCATAAGAATTATCTGATTCAGCGTGTATAATGATACTTTTATCTAAGCAACCATTATTTTTTAAAATTTCATAAATTTCTGAAATAGAACTATTTTTTTGTCCAATGGAAGCATAAATAAATCTTATGTTATTATCAGAGCAATTGTTGATAATGGAAGAGAGAGTTAAATGGGTTTTTCCCGTTTTTCGATCACCAACAATTAGTTGTCTTTGACCTCTTCCTATTGGAGTAAATAAATCAATTCCAAAATATCCTGTAAATAAAGGTTGATTTATTTTTTTTCTTTCATTAATTCCTCTTGCAGTTTTAAAAATTTCAGATTTTCCAAAAGAAATAATATTGTTATTTTCTTTATAATTTTTATTTAAAATTTCACCTTTTATATTAATTATTTTTCCAAAAAAACCACTATTTGTTTCTATTTTGTCAAATAAAATAGGTTCTATTTCTTTATTTAACTCAATTTTAGTGTTAGGATTAGAAATAATTAAATCAGCTCTATCTTGACTTGCAGAAAGTAAAAAACCATAAAGATCTTTATTGATTTTAAAAAATTGATTTTGTTCGTAATTAAAATCACCTTCAACTTTAATTAAAAAGTTATTTATCGATTTTACAATTGGATTATTTTTTTTCATTTTACCTCATCAATTCTAATAATATATAAATCACAAAAACAAGAGTTGAACTACCTAAAACACCAGAAGAAAGTAGTAAAGTTAATTTTTGTTTTATTTTTTTATTTCTTTTAAAAATTAAAAATAAAATAGTCATTAAACTTGCAAGAGAAACAATAGAACCTACAGTTACTATAGATCATAAAATACCGAGTTCTACAGAGTTTTTAACCTTTTTAATTTCTAAAGGATTTAAATTTTTAATAAAATTTGCTGCATTATCTGCAAGGATTTTTTTAGTTTGATCATCAATTTGTTCAACTATATTTTTAATTTTTTCGTCAAAAATTGGATCAGGTTCTTTTTTAAGAATATCTTTAATTTCGTTTTTTTGTAATTCAAGTTTGTCTAAAATAGATTTTGCAATTTCAGAGTCAATTTTATTATTATTTTCCAGAATATTTTTTATTTTTTCTGCTTTGCCATCAATAGCAGCTCCTATAGCTGTATCTAAAAGATTTTTATTGTTTTCAAATAACTCTTTGTAATCATTTTTTAAAATTTCTTCTATTTTTTCTGTTTTTTCTTGTTTAGTTAAGTTTGAAAAATCAGGATTATTTTCAACTTCTTCTATAACATTAGAAATATTATTTTTTATATTATTTTCAGAAAAAAGAAATGCAGAAGCAAATAATGCTGCTTTTTGCTCTTCTGTTAAATTATGTAAATCTTCTTTATTTAAAAAATTATTAAAAACATCAACATTTTCTTTAAACATATTATTATAAATGTTATCTTTGTCTTCTTGAGTAAATTCAGGATTATCAGGGTTAATATGTTTTTCTTCCTTTTTAAATCCGGTTACTTCTGTAAAATAATTTTTTGTTTCTTCTCCATTGCTTATTTGAACTTCTGCAATCCCTATTGTTCCATCACTATCAGCTTTTTTTACTATTTTTTTAATTTTGTAATCAAAACCTTTAGTATCACCTGAAACATAAGCAATTTGTTCTAAAGGACTATAGAATCTTGCGTTAGAAGCTGTTATTTCTTTTCCTTTATCTGTTAAATTTAAAGGTAATTCATCAGCTAAATTAATATCTTGAACTTTATTTAATAAAATATTTTCATAAAGGAATTTCCCTTTTTTTTGGAATAAATAATGCTGATTTGGAGCAATAATTTCAAAAGAATTAGTATCAATTTTACTTGTTAATGTAAAATTGATTAAAACATCTTTTCTTTCTGATTCCAAAATATGTTTTTCTATTGAATTTATTTCAAAATTAAATTTATCATTTGGATCAAAACTATAAAAATCACTAGCGGTTATTTCATCGAAATTTTTATTTTTTGATGTATCTTTTAAGTATATTCTTTTTTGTTCAATTAAATTATTGTAATAGTTATTTAATAATAAATTTTCATATTCAAAAAATGAGTATTTAAATTCGAAATGTTCATCAAAAAATAGAAAAACGTTATTTAAATTAATTTTTGCTCTTATGTCAATAGTTCTACCGTTATTTGATTGTGTAATTTCAGGATCTTTTACAATAAATTCATCAGTATATTTAAATTCTGGATTAGGCTTTTCAATATAAATATCATTTTTCTTTAAATTGAATGCACTTTTTTCAAGAGCTTCTGGTTTAATTTTTATTATTCCTAATTTATTTTCATTTCTAGCTTGCATTAAGATATTTCTATCTCTATAAATATGTTCTCTTAGCTTTTCTTGAATATTATATGCAATAAAATCTGTACCATTGAAATTTCTAACTTGATTTTCTAAATTAAAGATAATACTATTAATTTTAGTTTTTTCAACATCAGTTATTTCTTTATCATCTAAGTTGAAATCGTAACCATAAATAGGGAAATTACCGGGATTAGTTAATCAATTGGAATCACTAATATAAACATTATTTATTCTATTTAAAAAAGAAGATAAAATGTTTAATCTTTCATCTTTTGAGAGAGTATTGATGATTTTGGATTCTTCGTTTGAAATGGAATTTCTAGACAGATAAGTTTCTTGTTTTAGAAAATCAAAGTCATTATTAATATAACTTTTAAGAGAATTTTCGATAATAGAAAAATTATTATTAAGAATTTGGTAATATCTATTTTTTTCATATTCCGCTTTAGTTGGAAAAGAATTTTTTAATTCTTGTAAGCTTTGAGTATATAATTTAGCAATTTTATTTTTTAAAGTAGAAAGGATATGATCAACTTGTTCTGTTTTGTAATTATCTATTTCATCAATTTCATTGTTGCTTAATAAAGAAATTGATGAAAATACAGGAATTATGGGCAAAGTTGATATTAATAATCTTCTAAAAAATTTAAATTTATTTCGTTTTTTCATCTTTAAAATATATCTTCGATCCTTTCATTATTTTTAAAATTTCATATTCTTCAACAACCTTATATTTTGTTAGAATATCATTAATATCCATACCTACTTTACTTTGTCTAAAAACCTTTTTATACTTTTTTTTAGCTTGTTTATATTTAATTTTAATTTCTTTTAATTTAATTTTATCATTTTTAATAGAAAAAAGTTGCTTAATATAATTAAAAACTATTACTTCTAAAGTTTTGGAATTTTTATCATTTTTAATTATTGTTTTATCTACTAAAAATAGCTTAATAATATTTTCTTTATTTCTAATTTTTATAATTGCATTATCTAAAGAACAAAAAACATTTTCTTTAAATGAAAAATAGTTTTTTTCTTTTGGAATATAAATGTTAATATTGCTTTCAGAAAACATTTCTATAATTTTATTACTTTTAATAATATTTACATTAAAAAAAGACTTCTTTTTTTTAAAAATAAGATTTTTTGATCATAAACTGGTTAAAACTTTACTCTTCATAATTTTCCTTTGGTAATTGTGATAATAACACAATTTCTTCCGTTAAGTTCTGTCTTTTTAATTCCCTTGTTTTAATTTTGATATTTTCTATATTTTTTTCAATTTCTTTTAATATTCTTGTTTCGTGAATTAATTGTTGTTTTAACTTAAAAAAAGATGATTCATAAATTAAAGCAGGAACAATAGAGTTTAAATAAATTAAAAAAAGATTTTTAATAAAATTGAAAATATCAGGAAAAATTAAATGTTCATTTGTAAAAGAAATTTGCTGGAAATTAGTTGAATTATTTAAATCAAAATTAAATTTATCAATAGGTAAAATTGTGATGGAATTATCTTTAATTCTATTGGAATTTAAAACAAAAATTACTTCTGAGACAATTTTATTTCCATAAATTTCAGAAATAATTTTTTCCAGTTCATAAATTTGTTGTTCATTTGTATTTTCAGTTTGAAAAATAGGAATAATTTTATTTTTGTTTGCAAAATTTATAGCTTCAATACCAATTGTAATTAAAAAATCCTTCTTAAAGTTAAACTTTTTTAATAGTTCATCATTTATGTTGTTATAGTTTAGATAATTTAATTCTATTTTTTCAGAAACATAAATTCAAAGTTTGGAATTATTTTTTTCTTTATTAGATTTTTTAAAGAAAAAAGAGTTTAATTTATATCTATTTTCAATTGAAAAAAGAATGTTTTTTACATTAATTGAAGAAAAAACTTTTTCTTCAAAACCTTTATTAATATTAGAAATTTTTAAAATTGTGTTTAATCTACTAATTTTAGTTGTTGCATGAAGATTTTCAAAAACTTTAAGTGAATTTGAGTTGTTAGATTTCATTTTTTACTCTTTTAATTTGTTTTTCATTGTAAAATAATTCAAAGTTTTCATTTTTGTTAAAATAAATAATAATTCCATCAATTAAAACTAACTTTTTTTCTTTTTGAATTACATCAATAACATATTCAGTAAAAATGTTCTGAATATTTTTAAAAATTTCATTGTTTGAAAAATCTAATTTTTCTTGTAAAAAAATGTTATCTTTTTTTATTGTTGGGAAAATAAATTTATCGTTTTTCATTCATATAATTGAAAAAAGACCAAAATCAATTTCTTTTTTTTCAAAAAAACTTTTTTCATAAATTTTAAAAAAAGAATCAAAGTTTTCAATTTCTTCTTTTGAATTTAAAAGCAGTTTTATATTGTTTAAAATGTCTTTTAAATGCACTGTTTGATTATCATTTATAAATTTATTGTAATTTTCTAAAATTCAAAAATAATCGTTATTTTTCTTTAGTTCACTACGGATTTTTTTAAATTCTCTTTCTTCTTTTTTTAAAAAATTAAACATTTTTAACTCCTTTTTTTGTTGATTTTAAAATTAATAAATTGTAAAAAGATAACAACAAAATATTAAATAGTATATAAAAAATTATAATAGAATAAAATAAAACTTCAATATTTAAAAACTCATTAATTAAATAAAATAAATTGTTATTTTTTAAATAAAAGACAATTGTAATTATTAAAGTAAAAAAGTTAACAAATAATCTAACAAATAACCTTTTAAATAAATCTCACTTTCTATGCTTTAAACAAAATAAAACTAAGATTAAAAAGTTAGAAATACCATTTATAAAAAGATTTATATCAGTAATTTGAATTCCAGAAACATTTTTAGATGAATTAAAATCAAAAAGAATTCTTATTAAATAAAATAACATTCATAAAAGAAATATTGAGCATAAAGTAAAAATTTTTATTATTTGATCTGTTTTAAAAATGTTTTTAAAATTTAAGACTAAAAAATAGTAAATTAAAATTATTACAATACTAAAACCTAAATAAATATAATTTCACGCTTTGAAATGGAAATGAGTAGCAAACTGAATGAAAAATAAAAGCAAGGTTAAAAACATTGAAATTATTGAAATTCATAAAAATAGCTTATTAAAATCTTTATTTTTTGCTTTTATTTCCCAAAAATTGAAAAAACTATAAACAAAAGGAAAAAGAGTTATACATAAACCAATAATTAATAAAGTTTTTAAAACAAAATCTGATATTTTTCAATCATTTATTAAAAAGTGGAAAAAAGGATAATTTGCGATATTACTTATTCCAGTTTTTTCTACATATAGAGAAAAGTTAATATAAAAAATTAAAAAAGCAAAATAATAAATAAATTTACTTACGTAAGAATAAATAGTTCATTTATATTTAAGTTTTAGTTTTACATCATTTTTTTTAAAAATAAAGTAGTTGTAAAAATTGTAAGCACAATTTAAAACTATTACATATAAAAGTAAATAAACTGCTAAATTTAAATTAAAGGTAAACTTCTCTTTACTGAAAGTATCAACATTAATGTATAAAAATAAAGATAAACCAAAAAATGCAATAGAAGTTAGAAGAAACAAAGAAGCAAATATAAAATAATACTTAATTTTTCACAAATGTAATTGTACACCAGTGTAAATTTTAAATAAGTATAAATAAGATACAAAACTAAAAAATCAATAAGTCACTGAAAACAGAACTTTGCTTTCTAAATTGATATGACTATAATTATTGAGTTTTATAAAATTATTAAAAAATACATAGTTTATTGTAAAATAAATTGAATATAATATCAAGACAAAAATTTTAAAAAATAAAATAATTTTGCTTTGTTTTTTGAATAAAATTTCTTTTCAATCTATTTTAAATGAGTTAAAAATTAAATAATTTTTCTTTGGTTTCATTTTAGTTTCAATAAGATTTTTTTATAGGAAAATCTTTAGTTAATTTTATTACTTCTTGTTTTAATGCTTCTAACTCTTTTTGGTTTTCACTATTTAACAAAGCTTTATTTATAATATTGGCTAATTGCTTAAATTCTTTTTCTTTAAAACCTCTAGAAGTCATTGCAGCAGTTCCTAGTCTAACTCCTGAAGTTACAAAAGGAGATTCATCATCATTTGGAATTGTGTTTTTATTAACGGTAATATTGATTTTTTGCAAAATAGAAGAAGCTGATTTACCTGTTGTTTTATAAGATTTTTTAACATTTATAGTAAATAAGTGATTATCAGTTCCGCCAGAAATTATTTCTACTCCATTTTTTTGAAATTCTTCCGAAAAAGCCCTTGAATTCTTTATAATCTGTTTGCAATAGTCTTTAAAAAAAGGTTGTAGTGCTTCATTAAAAGCAACCGCTTTTCCTGCGATGCTATGAAATAAAGGACCACCTTGATAACCGGGAAAAACTCATCTATCGATTTTTTTAGCAATTTCTTCATTATTTGTCATTATGATACCACCACGAGCACCTCTTAATGTTTTGTGAGTTGTCGAAGTAATTATGTCTGCATATTCTACAGGTGATGGATGTAAATCTGAAGCAATAAGTCCAGCTATATGTGCAATGTCAGCCATTAAGTAAGCACCTACTTCATCTGCAATTTTTCTAAATTTAGAAAAGTCTATTGTTCTTGAATATGCTGAATAACCGCATATAATTAAATTGGGTTTAACTTCTTTTGCTACTTTTAAAATTTGCTCATAATCTAACAAACCATTAGAATCAACATCATAAGAAAATGATTGATAAAATTTTCCAGAAAAATTGATATTATATCCATGTGTCAAGTGACCACCAGAGCTTAGTGACATTCCTAAAACCTTTCCGCCAGGTTCTACAAGTGAAGCAATAGCTGCTGCATTTGCTGTTGAACCAGAATAAGGTTGAACGTTAGCGAATTTTACTTTGAATAATTTCTTGAGTCTTTCAATAGCTAAATTTTCTACTTCATCCACATTTTCACAACCATCATAATATCTTTTTCCTGGATATCCTTCACCATATTTATTAGTTAAAATGCTTCCTGTTGCTTTTAATACATCTTCTGAAACGTAATTTTCAGAAGCTATTAATTCAATATGTTCTTCTTGTCTTTGAAGTTCTTTATTTATTGCGTTAGCAATTTCTTTATCTTTTAACTCTATATTTTTATACATTTTTAACCTCATTTAATTTTACTATTATAATTTTACTTCAAATAGAAAAAAATCAAAGCCTAAAGCCTTGATTTTTGAATTAAAATATATTAGTTTTTATATGTTATTAATAAATTTGATTAATAATTATTTGTCGTTTAAAGCTGTAAAACCTTGAACTTTTTGTCCTTTATAAAAACCACAAAATCTACATACTCTATGTTGTTGGATACCATTTGAACAGTTTGTACATTTAATTAAGTTTTGTACAACTAAAGCATCATGAGTTCTTCTTTTATGTTTACGTTGTTTAGAAGTTTTTCTCTTTGGAACTATAGCCATTTTTCCCCCTCTGTATATCTAAGATAATTTTATTATAGATTTATATTTTATAATTTTACATTAAAAAGAAAAAAAATAAAGAATATTTATTTAATTTCTTTTAACATTGCTGAAAATTGTCATAATCATTTATCAAATGATAATAAAATTTCATCAAAAATTGGTTGAACTCTTGCACTTCATTCGAAACTTTCACTTTCTTTTAATAAAGTTTCTAAATCAAAAACAAGAAGTTGTAAAGCTGTTTTATAGTCAAATTCTTTTGTTGATTCTTCTTTGATAAATGAAAGTTCTAAAATTTCTTTAAAACTCCCGATTGCTTGTGATTTTTTCATCACTACTTTTTCTGCAATTTCATCAATGAATTCTAAAACTTCAGCTTTTAATTTATCTGTTTCTTCGTGAATTTCAAAAAATTCAATCCCTTTAATATTTCAATGTATATTGTTAGCTTTTTGATAAAAAACTTGTAAGCTTGCTTGTATTTCTTTTAATTTTTTAAGCTCTTGCATTTTAATATTCATCCTTAGTTCTAATTAAATTCAATCCTTCAAATTCTTTTTCTTTTTTATAGTTTGTAACTACTAAAACTAATTTGTCAGATGGTGTAAAATCATAGAATGTTCCAAATCCAAATTTTTCTTCAGTTGCTAAGACAACAACAAGTTCAGAATGTTGAGCTACGAAGTTTTTCATTTTCCCATCACCTATTTCTGTTGTTGTTAGTTTTCCATTTTCGTCAATACCACTAACACCTAAAAATGCTATTTGGAATTTAAAATTTTCAATAGCTGATAAATCATGAGAATTTGTTGAAAGACTTTTATGTTTTATTTTTCCACCTACTACATAAATATTTTTGAATCCCATTTCAACAGCTTTCATAGCATTATGGACAGAATTTGTAAAAATATTAACATCAGTATCTAAATATTCAAGTAAATAATAACAAGTAGAACCTGCATCTAAATAAATGTTTAAGTAATCTTTTGCTAAAACAGCAGCTGTTCTAGCAATGCTTCTTTTTGCTTCTACATTTACTTTAATTTCGTCAATAACAATTTTATCTAAATAATTTCTTTTTTCGTTATAAACAATTTCACCAAAAGGTCTTTTAACATAACCTTCTTCTTCAAGTTTAAGAAGGTATCTTCTTGCAGTACTTTTTGTTAATTGGAATTTTTGTTCAATTTCAATAGGTTTTAAAATCTTTTTAGTTCTTATGTATTCGTTTATTTCCTTTTGTTTTGCAAAAGACATAATTTTTTTATTTTTTGAATCTTCCACATTACTCCTTTCTGATTTTATCATTAAACTTATTATAGATAAAAACAAACAAATTATACCATTTTAAAGTATTTTTCAATATATTTAATTCAAAAATTTTCATTTTTTTGAAAAAGTAAAAGAAAATCCGCAAAAGCGGATTTTAATGGTCTTTTTGATATGGTGCTCAAGACGGGACTTGAACCCGAACGCGATTTCTCGCACTAGAACCTCAATCTAGCGTGTCTACCATTTCACCACCTGAGCAATGGCGGAATAGACAGGATTTGAACCTGCGCGAGAGTTGCCTCTCCTAATACGTTTCCAACGTATCCCCTTCAGCCTCTTGGGTACTATTCCATATACATTATAATTATATAAAAAATTCTTTTTTTTAATACAAAATATACTTAAATTTTCTTATTTATTTAATTTTTTAAACTCAAAAACTTCAAAAAAAGCGTAAAAAACTCAGTTTTTGCCTTTTTTAAGATAAATTATCTCTATTTTTGTAACTTAAGAGTTATAATTCAAATATATTTATTTAAATTCTTTTTAATTAAATTGTAAGTAAGTTACTAACTGCTATATATATATATATATATATAGAAAAGCACTCTTTATTTTCTTAAGTATTTCTATATATTATGCAAATTAATAATTTAATTTAAATAAATTAGAAAAAAGGAGAAAAATGAGTAAAAAAATTAAAAAGGTATTTCCAAAATTGGCGTTAGCCAGTCCATTATTACCAATAACTATGGTAATTTCATGTAATGATACAACTGATACCAAACATAATGAACCTAAAAATCCAGGATCAGGAACAACACAAACAGAACCAGTTAAAGAAAAACCAAACCCTGTGATAACACCTATTGCAGAACTACCAGGAAATAATGATGATAAAAATAAAAGTGAAAATCCACCAAAAAATAATGTTAAAGTTTCCGACCCTGAGAAAATAAATGATAAAAACAAATCTGAAAATCCAAGTAATTCACAACCAAAAGACGATAATAAAACACAAACTGTTCAAAAAGAAGATAAAACCACTTCTGATTCAAAAGATAACGACAAAGCACCTGAAAATGGTTCTGTTGATCAAAAAAATGAAAATCCAGAACTAAATAGCAATTCAGACAAAACTAAAGATGATTCACAAAACCCAGATACTGCAACAACAAATCCAAAAGTTCAAACACAAGATTCTGAAGTTGTTTTTGACAGAAAATTTCAAGTCTTACACGTTTCAAAAGAAGAAGAAAAACAAATTCTTGACGACCAATTTAATAAAATCGATAAAACTAAAGATAACAACAGCACAGTAGAAGGACAAGATAATTCAACTAGCGAACCTGTAGAACCAAAAAAACCACAAATTCCTTTAACTAAGGAACAAAAAGAAATTCTAAATGAACAATATTTAAAACAAGATTTAAGTAACACATCAACTACAATAGGTAATGTTGAACCTGTAGTTTTTGACAGAAAATTTAAAAAATTAGACGTTACTAAAGAGAAAGAAAAAGAAATTGTTGATGAGCAAATTAAGAACATTGATAAAACAAAAGATAACAATAGTGTAGTTGAAGGACAAGATAATAACAATAATAATAGTGAATCAGAAAAACCTAAAACACCACAAATTCCTTTAACTTCTGAACAAAAACAACAACTTAGTGATCAACTAAAAAATCAAGATCCAAAAAATACTTGAACAACTATTGGCGATGATAGCTCACAAAGTTTTAATAGAAAATTTACAAAATTAGATGTTACTAAAAAAGAAGAAAAACAAATTCTTGATGATCAACTAAATAAAATTGATAAAACTAAAGATAACAACAGTACAGTAGAAGGACAAGACAATTCAACTAGCGAACCTTCAGAACCAAAAAAACCACAAGTAGAGTTAACAGCAGATCAAAAACAAAAACTTCACGATCAATTAGAAAATCAAGATCCTGATAATACTTGAACTACAATTGGAGATGAAATACCAAAACAATTTGACAGAAAATTCAATGTTATTTCAGTTTCTAAAGAACAAGAAGATAAAGAATTAAAAGAGCAAGCTGCTAAATCACAAGATAGTGAAATCGATATTGTTGATGATTCTGAACCAAAAGATACTCCTGTTGAAGAACCTAAAGCAAACAAAGATAAGCAACAAGAACAACCAAAAGTTGAACTTAAAAAATCAAATGATTATAAAGTTATTGAATTAACAAAAGCACAAGAAGATGAGCAATTAAGCAAACAACAACAAAATGCAGAAGAAAACGAAATCGAAATAGATTTAGACTAAAAATAGATATTCTCAAATTTTAGAGAATATTTTTTTAATATTATAAAAAAATATTATAATTTTAAATATGATAAAGGAAAATAAATTGAATTTTTCAAATAACACAAACTATCAATTTCGTTACTTGAAAGAATTTAAAGAGATTTTAAATCTTGCACATCAAGAATTTAAAGCTAGAAAAAAAATTGTTGTTGATTTTTTACTCACGGATAATGAACAAATTAAAATAATTTCCAAAGAATATAGAAAAAAAGATAAAGTTACAGATATTCTTTCTTTTGGAACTAATTGAAGTGATTTTGATTTTTTAGATTTTTTACCACTTGGAGAAATAATTATTTCTTATCAAAAAGTTAAAGAACAAGCTAAAGAATATGGTCACACACTAAAAAGAGAATATTGCTATCTTTTTGCTCATGGTTTAGCTCATTTATTTGGATTTGATCATCTAACAAAAGAAGATGAAGATAAAATGAATTATCACGTTGATAAAATAATGAAGAAAATGGAGATTAGTAGATAATGTACATAAAATTAAAAAAACTTTTAGATAACTCTTATTCACCTTATTCAAATTTTGCAGTTGCTGCAATTTTAAAAAATAAAGACGGAAAAGAATGAAATGGTGTTAATGTAGAAAATGCTGCATATCCTTCTGGAATGTGTGCAGAAAGAAGCGCTCTTTTTGGAGCTATTTCTTACGGATTTAAACCAAGAGAAATTACCGAAATTCATATAATATCAAGGAAAAATGAATTCATCTCTCCTTGTGCAGGTTGTAGGCAAGTTATGAGTGAATTAATGCCACTTGATGGTAAAATATTTCAATATTCTAATGATGGTACTTGCAGAGTAAATACTGTTCTTGAAATGGTTCCTTTCCCTATTTTAAGTGAGGATATTAAAGTTTAATGAAAGTGTGTTTTGTTGCAATTATAGGTAGACCAAATGTTGGAAAATCATCTTTACTTAATGCTATCTTACAATATGATTTATCAATAGTAAGTGCAAAACCACAAACCACAAGAGATCAAATAAACGGAATTTATAATGAAGAAGGATATCAAATTGTTTTTATTGATACTCCTGGTATTCATAAAAGCAAGCAAAAATTAGGTGATTCATTAAACAATAGTTCTTATGAATCTTTAAAAAACGCAGACTTAATTTTATTTTTACAACCTGCTGATCAAGAAATTGGAACAGGTGATTTTATGATTTTAGAAAAAATCAAAAATTTTAAAAATAAAATTGCTCTTATTACAAAAGTGGATCTTGTTTCTGATAAAGAAACGCTCAAAAGAAAAGCAGAACAACTTAAATCAAAAGGATTTTCCCTTGTATTAGGTACATCCATCACTTATGAACAAACAATTCAAGAATTAATTAATGAAATTAAAAAGTATAGCTATGAATCTGAACCTTTTTATCCAGTTGAAGATATAACAGATAAAAGTATGCGTTTTCTTGCTAAAGAAATTGTTCGTAAAAACGCTATTAATCTTTTAGAAGATGAAGTGCCTCATAACATTGCTGTTATAGTTAATGATTTTATTGAAAAAGAACATTCAATGCAAATAGATGTAACAATATATGTTTCAAGAGATTCACAAAAAGGAATTGTTATTGGTAAAAACGGAGCAATGATTAAACAAATAGGAATAAATTCAAGAAAAGAACTTGAAGAACTTTTTAATAGTAAAATTTTTCTCTCTACCAATGTGAAAGTAAGTAAAAATTGAGTAAATAACGAAAAAGTAATTAAAAAAATGGGATATTAATTAATAATTAATCTAATTTTATAATTAGATTTTTTATTTTTATAACTATAAATAAAAAAACGAATTTTAAAATATAATTATAATAGTAGAAACTTATTTTAAAATTCAAAGGAGTATAAAATGGAACAAAAACAAAATAAAATCAAAGCAGTATCTTTTTGAACAACTCAAATTGATTATTTCATAAAAAATTGAAATATTTTTAGAAAATTAACAGCAACTGATTTTTACAAATTCAAACATCTAACCTTATATTTTGCTTTTTACAAATATCTTTCAAGAAAACAAGAAGTTTTTATGAAACAAAATTTAAAGATAGATGAAAATGCATTCAAGTATTTTGATTATTCTTATTTTAAATATAAATCATTATTCAGAAAAACTAAATATTTTAACTCTTTTGAAGAAATTAAAAACATTTACAAAACAGTTCAAAATGAACTTGGTTACTTCATTTTTAACGATAATTTATTTAGTACTTTATATAAAGAATATATGGCAAGTCATAGTTCAAATATTACTTTTGAAAAAATACTTGAGAGATTTGAACTCTTTCATAATCATATTAAAAAAAATG
This sequence comes from Mycoplasma sp. CB776, assembly GCF_054343395.1. NCBI lineage: Bacteria > Bacillati > Mycoplasmatota > Mollicutes > Mycoplasmatales > Mycoplasmataceae > Mycoplasma > Mycoplasma sp. CB776. Next base: position 2,341 of record NZ_JBTGVD010000017.1, on the reverse strand, counting down.
ATAAATATACCTATTTATTTAGTGATATATTTTATATTTCTAAAAATGAAATTGAAAAAAACTGAAAAAATAAAAAAGATTTAAAAATGCTAATAGAAGAAGCAATATCTGTTGTTGAACTAATAAATATTGATTATCAAAACGATCATTTTATTTTTAAAGAGATATTTGAATTTTTAATTAGTGAATTTTCTGAAGAAAATAAAAATGCAAATGAAGGTTTTTATACACCTAATGATGCTTCAATTATAGTTTCAAAAATAGTTTTAGAAGATGTTAAAAATAAAGATGAACTTAAGATTTATGATCCAACAGCCGGAACTTCTTCTTTAATGTTAAATGTAGGTAAAACCTTTGAAAAATATAAAAATGAATCAGATTTAGTTCAATATAATGCAATTGAAATTGATAGTTGAAATTACAACATAAGTAGAATGAATTTTATAATTAATAATGTTGATTTTAAAAATTGAAAAATCAAAAATGCTGATTCATTTACCAGTTATTCACCAAATGATTTATATAAAACAAATAATCCTAAAGCAGATGTAGTATTATCACATATTCCTAATTCTAAAAGTTGAAATTCAGAAATATCTAAAAATTTCAACCCTTATTTTAAAGAATATGGTACACCACCTAAAACCAAAGCAGATTGAGCTTTTATTTTACAAGGTTTATACAATTTAGATGATGAAGGAATTATGGTTATTTTAGCACCAGAATCAATCTTAACAAGTGCTTCAGTAGAAAAAGAGATTAGAAAAAAACTTGTGCTTGAAAATCATTTAGACTCAATTATTTATTTACAAAATAAATTATTTTCTGGAACCTCCAACACTGATGTTTTATTAATCTTTAAAAAGAATAAAATAAATAAAGATATTTTTATGATTAATGCAACTAATTTATTTGTAAAATTAAACAATGATATTTGCAAATTAAGTCCTGATAACATTGAGAATATTTTAAATACTTATAAAGATAAAAAAGAAATCAAAGGATTTTCAAAACAGGTTTCTATCCAAGAAATTACCTCTAATAATTTTGATCTTCAAATTTCTAAATACATAACAAAAGAAGATGTTAACTCTTCCAATCAAGAATTTAATAAAATTCATAATTTACTAACAGTAGAAGACTTTAGACCTGTACAAAAATATTTTGATGAAATTAGTGGTTTACAAGATCAAATAGCAATTAAAGTAAATAATTCAGGTTATAAAATAGTTAATGCTGAAAAAATAACATTATTAGTTTTAGAGTCCAAAATAATTAAAAAAATAGAAACTAAAATGGAAAAAGTTAGAGAAAAAATCGTTGACTACTTTATTCCTTTTTTCACTGAAATCGATGAATTTCCAGAAAATTGAGAAGAAATTATTAAAAGTGAAATAGATAGATTTGCTAACGCTTCAATTAAAAACATTCCTTTTTTAGATAAGGAAAAATTAATGTTTGAATTACAAAAAGCAGTAGATGAATTTATTATTCCTGAAATATCTGTATTTAAAGAAAAAAGAAAAATGAATTTTGATAGATTAATGGATAGTTATATAAGAAAATTTTCAGAAGGAGAAAAAGAATCAGATCTTATTAATTTCTTATTAGTTATTTCTGTAGAAGCAGATGAAAATGCTGAAGATTTAATTCATATGAAAGAACTAAGAGACAAAATAGAAGAGCGAATGAATTCATTACTCTTAGAAATTTCTACTTATCCAGAATGTCAAACTTTATTTAAATCAAGTAAAATTAAAACAAGTGATTTAGAAAGAATTAAAAAACTTTTAAATCCTGCAAGCACTCAAACTGAAACAGAAAAAGAAATTAAATTCAAAATAGCTGAAGTTTATGATTATTTAAATTATCTAAGAAGACTTGACAACAATATTAGTTCTTTAGAAGAAACAATATTTCAAACTACTCTTGATTCTTTAAATGAAATTAAAAACTATCAAGAATTAATAAATTATCTTGCTTTTCAATGAGCTAATTATTTAACTGATTTAACAGTAAAAACAGAAAGTTATTTAACTCATGCAATAATTGAAGACTTAGAATTATTTGTTTCTAATAACAATGACAAATCTTTAAATTTTTTAGATAAAGATTATAAATGAGTCTTACCTAACTTAATACAAACAATGAAATTTCTCTCAACTATGCATGTACAAAAAGAAAAACTGGAATTTATTACAAAAATATTAAATAAACAATAAAAGGAGAAAAATGTCAAATAATACAAAAAATAATTTAGTCCCTTCTTTGAGATTCAAAGAATTTACTCACGCTTGAGAACAGGACATTATTCAAAATTTATTAAAATTTGAAAGACCTG
>NZ_JBTGVD010000016.1:0-26308 GCF_054343395.1 Mycoplasma sp. CB776 | reverse complement strand
CTAAGATTATCTAATCTATAGCATAAATTCGCAATAGAGTCCTGTTCTCAAGTGTGAGTTGCTTTTTCAAATTTTAAAGGGAAAATTACAGAATTTTGAGATGGAAACATCTTGTAAAATAGCGATTTTCTAATGTTTTTCAATAAAATGCACTTACGCTTGTGAAGTGAAAGGAGAGAGTCTATTGAACTAAATAAATTTGCTATTTTTACCTGTTCATTATAAGAAAAAGGCTTTTTAAAAGTTATTAAATCGAAATTTTTTAAAATTAATGTTGGAATTGTTCCTACTGAAATATTCTTATTTATTTTTTCTTTTATTATCCTTGTATTCAATAAATAAAATATAAATTCATTTTGAAAATTTTTATTTAATTCAATACCTAAAATCCCTTGTTTTGTCGTCAAAGGTATCTTATTTATGGATACATTCCCTATTGTAGCTCCATTTGTGTAAATAATACTATTTGGTTTTACTAATCAAGCAGAAGAATTTTTTAATCCCTTTTCAGTAATAAAATTTTTTGTTTTATAAACATATTTTTCTTCAGTATCTTCAATTTTTAAAAAAGGAATTTTTCCATTTTTATAATATGATTCAATAGTGGTGTTAGGAGTTCCACCTTCAGAAGCAAAAGTATATATATTTCCTAAAACGTCCTGTTCTCAAGTGTGAGTTGCTTTTTCAAATTTTAAAGGGAAAATTACAGAATTTTGAGATGGAAACATCTTGTAAAATAGCGATTTTCTAATGTTTTTCAATAAAATGCACTTACGCTTGTGAAGTGAAAGGAGAGAGTCTAAAGAAGAAAAAAGATTGACTATTTTATTTTGTTCTTTGAATTCTGGAATTTCAATTTTCATAGAATTAAAAAAGCTTAAACCAAGAACATATCTTTGAACACCTGAACAATTTTGAAAAAACATTTTTTTATATTTTGTGCTTTTAACTAAAAAATCAACAAAACTTTCTTTCAAAACATTTTTATTTGGTCTAAATCTCATTAAATGATAAGAAAACACTCCATTTTTTACTGTTTTTAATGCTGTTTTTGCTTTTCCTATATCATCTGGAGTTTCTGAAGAAGGAGTAAAAAATATATCTCCTTTTTGTATATTAAACTTTAATAATTGATCTTTGTTAGCAGAATTTGTAACAAGATTTTCTTCTTTTATTTCTTTACCTAAATATACATCCATATAATTTAATAAAAAAACTTTATAATCTGTGTCTCTTATTATTTTATCAACTGATGATGAAGAAAAAACCCCTAAATTCCCCAAAATGTCCTGTTCTCAAGTGATAGTAATTTTATGTTTAATTATTGAATTAAATAAAATAATCGCATTGAATGCGATTATCTTTTATTAAGGATTTAGTTTTTTAGTACCTTCGTATTCTGATTTTAATTCTGATAAATCAGCAGGAATATTTTTTTCTAATTCAGCTTTTCTATCTTTTGATTTCTTAAGAACTTCACCATCTAATGTTTCTCCACTTAAAGCTTCATAAACTTCTGAATAAAAATATCCATCAATTAATGCTTTATCTATTGTATAAAGTAATCTTGAAATTTTTACCTTCAATCCAATGGATATATCTGTTTTTAAAAAGTATTCTTTTGAACCTAAAAAATTAGAATTTAATGTATAAAATTCATCTAATATTTTACTTTTTAATTCAAAAATTTTATTTTTTATTGCTTTATCTTCACTAGTTAATGTATAAGTTCTATCCATAACTGGTAATCCAGAATTAATATATTCTTTTATTTTTCCAGTTCTATATGTTTCTACTTTGTACTCGCCTTTTTTGAATTCTGTAGAAGTTGTGACTTTAGTAGATGGTCTTGGAGATATTGAAAAGAAACCATTTGGATATTTTTTGGCACTATAGTAAAATAATTCTTTAATTTCTTTTTTATCGGGAAATTTGCTACTTTCTTCTTCGTTAGAATATTTTTGTAATTCAATATATGGTTTATATTTTTTAAATTCAATTAAGATATTTTGAGCCAGAACACTTAATTGTTTTTTATCTTTTGCTATTTTTTGAGATTCTGTTTCAAATTCTTTTGATTTTTCAGAATCATATCTATTTAATGTTTTTAATCTAGAATTAACTGTATTTTTTACACTAATTAACTCTATTTGATATTCTTCAATAACTTTATTTAAGAGTAAATCTAATTTTTCAAAAGTTGTAGCTTTTTCTTTTTCTGTTTTTAATGTTTTTTTAATAGATTCTTTATCTATTGTTTCAATTCAAGTAGAAACTAATTCTTTAAATTTATTAATAACTGCTTCATCTGTTTTTGTTAATGAAGATTTAATTTGTTCTATTACTTTAGATATTTCTTCGCCTGTTGAAGAATTAGAAATTTTTGCTTTATAGATATCTTTATCTGAATCATTTTGTAAAAAATCTAAAAATAAACTAAATAAAATTTCATTTCTTTCTTTAAATTCTAATAAATCTTTTTCATATTCTTCATTTAATAAAATTTCAAAATCAAAAGTTTCTGAATATTTTTTAATTTTAGTTAAATCTTCTTTTCATTTAGTTTTTCTTTTTTCTAATTTAAAAGAATTAATTTTATTAGTAAATTCTGATTTTTTTTCTGGATATTTAGTATTTTCGTTTTCTTTATCAATTGTAGCAATTAGTTTTGTTCTGAAATCTATTATTTTTTCTTCATTTGTTAAAGAAGTTAATTCTTCTTTTTTAGTTTTTTGTTCTTGTTCACTTAAAATGGATATTCATTTTGTTTCTATTTCTGATTTTAAACCTTGCAAGTATTCTTTAATTTCTTTTTCAATTTCTTTTAATTTTGAATAATTATCTTTATTGGATAAAGAATTGATTGTTAATTCATTTTTCTTTATAATGTCAGAAATTTTTTCATCAATATCAGTTCTTAGATTTTTATAAAATTCTTCTGTGATTTCAGAAATTTTATTTTGAATTTCATTTGAAATTTCATTTAATTCATCAATTGTTTTTGAATCTTCTATTTTTTTAGTAAATTTTAATTTATCTTCTTCTGATAAAATATCTAATTTTAACTTTTCTTCATTTTTCTTATTAGATAGTTCTTCATTTTCTTTTACTGGTTCTTTTTTTTCAACATTACATGATAAAAAAGAAAGAACAGGTAAAGAAGAAATGGTTGTTAGAGCACTTAATAAAAGTAATTTCTTCTTTTTATTTTGTTGTTGTTTCATATTTTAATATATTCCTTTTTTTCAATTTTCGATCTCTTCTTCTGTTCCAAGAACATAGTGATCGTCATTTATTTTAATTCATTCTGGTTGATTAGTTTCAGAATAATTATGCATATTAATATCATATACATATCCTATTAGACTTCCTTTTTTACCTTCAATTGAAGGAACAGCATCTAATAAACTTTTGGTATAAGGGTGTAATGATTTATTCATTATTTCTTCGGTTTTACCAATTTCAAGAATTCTACCTTTATTCATTACAGCAATACGGTCAGAGATATACTCTACCATTCTTAAATCATGAGCAATGAAAAGAATGGTTAAATTATATTTATCTTTTAAGTCGTTAAAGATATTAACAACTTGTGCTTGAATCGAAACGTCTAAAGCAGAAATTGGTTCATCTGCTACAAGTAATTGTGGTCGTAAAACTACAGCTCTTGAAATTCCAATTCTTTGTTGTTGTCCACCACTAAACTCTAATGGGTATCTTGGTAAAACAGAGTCATCAAGTCCTACTGATTTTAAAATTTCTTTAACAAGTTCACTTCTTGCATCTTTTTCTGAAATTTTGTTTTTCTCTTCTCTTTCTGTTTTATAAAAATTAAGTTTTTCTAAAACTTCAAGATTGTTATTGTTATTTAATTTAGTAGCTAATTGGTTATAAAGAAAATCAAAAGCTAAAGATGAATTTTCTAAAATGTTTAAATCTAATTCTTTTTCAAAAAGTAAATATTCTTTTAAAGAAGCAGAATTTTTAGATTTTAATAAAGCATAAATTTCTTTTTTAACATCTTGATCGAAGTTAAGTAAGTAAATTTCTTTAGCGTTTTTAGCATTGATTAATCCTTCTGACACTACTTTTTCAACAGTGACGTGGGGATTTAAGGAATTAGCTGGATCTTGAAAGATCATTTGTACTTTATTAACTAAAAAGTTTTCTATTTCTTTATAGTTTTTTAAAGCTTTACCGACTTTGAATCCTTTTTGCATTTTTTTAGGTAAAACTTTATCTAATAAAGTAATTTGTCCAAAAGAATAAGGAACAAGACCTACTAAAGATTTTCCGATTGTACTTTTACCAGAACCAGATTCACCTACAAGTCCAAGTACTTCACCTTTATAAATGTTTAAATTTATGTCTGAAACAGCACGAAATGCTTTAGAACCACTTCCGTAAGTAATGTCAACATTACGCATTTTTAAAAGGATTTCTTCGTTATGTTTTGGAGATAACATATCTTCTAATCCTTTTAAATTCTTTCTAACTACTTTAGATTTTACAAAAGGGTTTTTCTTAATGGTATATACTGATTCACTATGATTGTTGTTTGTTTTCATTTAAAAAATCCTTTCATATTTTTAAAATAGTTTTTGGTGGATTGTATTTTGGAGCATTTTTGTCTAAAAGTGCTGATTTAACTCTATGAGTTTCAGAAACAAAGTAAAAATCAGGTTCTATTTCAAAGTCTCTTGCTAAAGCATAATCATTTCTAATTGCAAAAGCATCTCCTTTAATATTATTTAAATTAGAAGGAACACTTCCACGAATAGTAGCAAGTCTTTCTCCTTTATTTAAATCAGGCATACTGAGAATTAATCCTCAAGTATAAGGATGTTGTGGGTATTTAAGAATTTCTGTGGCAAGTCCTTCTTCAATAATTTGACCTGCATACATAATAGAAATATAATCAGCAATGGAAGCAACAACACCTAAATCGTGAGTTATAAACACAATTGCTAATTTTAGTTTTTCTTGTAAGTTTTTAATAACATCAAGTACTAATGCTTGTACTGTTGGATCCAGTGCGGTTGTTGGTTCATCCATTACTAAAATTTTAGGTTCAAGTGCAACAATAGCAGCAATTACAACTCTTTGCACCATTCCACCTGACATTTCATGTGGATATAATTTCATAACTGCTTCTGGATCATTAATTTTTGTTAATTTTAAGAACTCAACAGCTCTTTGGTAAGCTTCTTTTTTGTTTTTAACAATTTTATTTAAAAGCATACCTTCCATAATTTGTGCTCCAACTTTCATAGTTGGATTTAAAGTAGACATTGGGTTTTGAAATACAGCTGAAACAATTCTGCCTCTAAAGTGAGATTTTTCTCAGTCTTTAAGAGAGAATTTTTCAACATTGTTGTTATATAACTTGATTTCACCTGAATCAATAACAGCGTTATTTCCTGGTAATCCGTATAATAATGATGTGATTACTGATTTACCAGAACCTGATTCACCAATGATTGCATGAACTTTTCCTTCATAAATTTTTAGTGAAGTTCCTCTTAAAACCTTATTTTTTTCTCCAGGTCTTGCTGGGTTTAAAAATGATAGATGAATATTATTAATTTCAGCAGCAATTTTAAGTTGTTTACCATCTTTAAAAGATTGATATTTTACATTTTTAGAGATTTTATTAAAATTAAATTGACTCTTATTTTTTTTGTTTTTAAAGAATAATTTTACTTTTCTTTTAAGTTTATTTTTCTTTCTTTTTAATCTTGAACGAAGGATTTTTAAATTCTTTTGCATACTGTTTTTCCTATCTTTGTCTTCTTAAAGAGTCTTGAATACTTGAACCGATTAATTGCACACTTGTGGTAATTAAAATTAAGAATGTTGAAGGTACAAAAACATATCTTAAATAATTAGGGAAATCTTTTTGACCATCGGATATTAAGTTTCCAAGTGTTGGAATATCTTCAATAGCAAGACCAATGAATGATAATGAAGTTTCTGATAAAACAACTCCAGGAATTGTAAATACAAGTTGTGTAATTAAAATTGGTAAAATCACTGGTATATAATTTAATAATATTTTATAAGTAGGAGTTCCTAAAACTTTAGAAGCTGAAACTCATTCAAAGTTTTTTGCTCTTTTTACTTGAGCTCTAATTTGGTTTGCCATTCCTGTTCATGAAGTTAAAGAAAGTGAAAGTGCAATAACTCAAAAAGTAGGTTTAGCAACAATAGTAATTAAAATTAAGATTAAGATTGTTGGAACAACAGATAAAATCTTAATTACAAAAGTTAGAAACTTATCAAATTTGTCAAATTGTCCCATCATTATTCCAAAAGTTAATCCTATTATAACTTCAATAAAAGTTACAACAAGAGCTAATAATAGAGAATATCTTAAACCATGTCATAATCTTGCTCAGTAATCTCTTCCAAGATTATCTGTTCCAAAAAAGTGGTAAATTCCTTCTGAATCTGTTTGATTAAAGGTTAATGATCTATTATTAACATCACTAAAATTAGGATCTAATGTGGTAAAAGGTAAAATAAGAGCTAAGATGATTAAGATAAAAATAATCATAAATCCTAAAACTCCAGATGAGTTGTTAGAATAACGATAAACAAATTCTTTAAATTTTTTAGTTTGTGGTTTTAATTGTGAATCTGTGTGATATTCAAAAGCTTTTCCAATAAGTTTTCAAGCTTTATATTCAAATGGTTTTAAAACTGGATTGGGAGCCATTTTTAATGACTCTCTATCAATTTGATCCATTTCTTTTACTTTATTATTTTTATTATTGATTTTTTGTTTAATTTTACTAAAAAGCGACATTCTACGCTCCCTTTCTTCTTATTCTTGGATCAATTACTTCGTATAAAATATCACGAGTAGCATAAGAAATAATTGTTAAGAAAGAGAAAATAATAATCAAGAATAAAATAACATTATAATCTTTAGTTTGAATGGCTTGTAGTAAAGTTGCTCCAGAACCAGAAATAAAGAAGATTTGTTCGATAAACACACTTCCAATAAATGAACCGAAAATAACAGCAGGGAAGAATGTTGCAATTGGGAATAAAGAAGGTTTTAGTGCGTGTTTTCACACAAAACGACTTTTAGATAACCCTTTTAAATAAGCAAATTTTGCATGCACTGAATTTAATTCCCTATTAAGTTCAGTTCTTATGTATTTGATATAAACAATAATGCTTCCAAGCGATAATGCAAGTCCTGGTAAGACGTATGTTAATAAATCTTTGTGATCAAAGATGTAAGGTAAATGAACTAGTCTTCCTAAAAATACTAAAATTAATGCAAAGATAATTGAAGGAACAGAAGAGAAAATACTTACTAATATGGTTGAAACATTATCTAAAATTCCTCCTGGATTTTTTCCAACTCAAATTCCTATAGAAATACCAATAGAAACAGTTAGAAAGACTGAAAAAATACCAACTAAAAAGGATTTATAGAATCTTTCTCAAATAAAGGAATTTATTTCTTGACCTGGGAACAGTGAAAGTGAAATTCCAAAATCACCTTTAAAAATTCCACCTAAATAATTGAAATATCTTTGTCAAATTGGTAAATTGAGTCCATATTTAATTTCAACTGTTTTTCTTGCTGATTCATCAAGTCCTGCTGTTAAAGTATTAGAACCTGGAACAGCGTTTATTAAAAAGAAAGTGATTGTTATAACTATTAAACCAATGATAAAAAACTCTAATATGATTTTTAAAAATCTTCATAAAGTTTTTAAAAAAGGAGAATCAATTGCTAAAAGTTTATCTTTTAATGTTAGTTTTTTATTTCTACTGTGAGTAAAATAAACTAAATTATCATCATAATAAACAGTTTTATTATTTTCTTTTTTCTTTATAAATTCCATATTTTAGTCTCTCTTTCTTGGTAATCCAGCAATTGGTGGATTAGTATAGTCATAAGCATATTGTAAAGCAAAGGTGTATAGTGAACTAACTCCTGCAATTTTGGTAATTTCTCAGTTAGTATCAACTTCCATTAGCGGAACTACAAAAGCACCATCTCTTATTATTTTTTCTAATTCTCCTATGAAAACATAAACGTATTCTTGTGTTCATCCTTGATGTAGTTCATCGGTTGTAAAGTTTCCTGAAAAGAATGCAGCAATTCTATCTGAATAAGTACTTCTGTTTTCTGTATTTGTTTGTAAAGCAAGTTCTATAAATTTGTTTCAAAAATCAAATTTAACTTTAGAAATATCAATACTTTGATTGAAAGCAAGTCTAGTTTTTGTATCATTAGTTAACTTAGCAATTTGTTCAACTATCATTTCATTAGTTATTAAATTAATGTACATTCTTTTTAATCTTCCATATTTAATATTTTCATTTCTAGTTAAAAAGTATTCTAAAGCATTTTTAGCAAATTTAACATTATAAACGCTTTTATGTTCTAATTTTTCTAAATCTTTAGCAACTTGTTCTGCATATTTATTGCTAAAACTAGAAATTTCTAAATTGCTAATGGAATCTTTATTTTTTAATTTATTAAATTCTTCACTAATGTTATTATTAATATATTGTTGAATTTTTTGAAGATATAAATTTAAAGCTTGTGTAATTTTTTCTCTATTATTTCCTTTATAATCGGATTTTTCTAATACTAAATCAGCTATGTATTCTGCATAAGTGTATGAACCAACTGGATTGTCTTTAAAAGCAATATTTTTTTGTGATATAGAATCAATTTCATCAGTAAAGAAGAATACAGAAACATAATCTTGAGCACCACTTCCACCGATTTTGTCATAATTTTGATAAATTATGTCATATTTACCTTCTTCTATAAAGGAAGTGAAGGTGTTTTCAGGAAGACTTTTAATTTCTAAATCTACATAACCATTGAATGCTTTGTTTAAAGATTCTTTTAAAAATAAACCTGCTTTTTTCTGTTCATCTGATGAGTTATTTAAAAATGTTAAGTACACTTTTTGTAGATTTGGATGTTTTGCTTTAAAACGTTCTATATAGTATTTTGCTGTATTAACGTCATAAGCAAGATCGCCTCTAACAGTTTTTTCAAAGGTGTAACCTTTTGATAAATGCACTAAAAAGTCATAATTTAAAAGGTTAAATTCTTTTTTGTTTTTAGCTTTTGAATTTAAATCACTAAAGTAAGTTTCAATGTTTTTTCCATCAAAAGTTCTGTATTGTCCATAGGAAGTTCAAGTATTTACAGGGAAAGAGAAATCTCATCCAACAAATTTAATTGCATCTTCTCTATTTACAGCATAATAAATTGCATTTCTTAAATCTTGATCTTGAATGTAACTAGATGCGTTTGTTTCATTATCTAAGTTGAATCCAAAAGCAATTGTTCCATAACCTTGATTTTTATTTAAATATTGTTTATATTCTTCATTTGATCAATACTTATTGATTTTGGAAGCTGGAATGTATGTTTGTGAAACATAACCATCTTCAAAAAAGGTTGCATTAGTATTTCTATCAGTTGAAAAATAAATTTTTATTTTATTAGTAATGGTGTTTTTAGCATCATAATAGTCTTTATTTTTTTCTAAAACTATTTGTCCTTGTGGTCCTAAAATAATATCATCTTTATTCATATTAAAAGGTCCGCTTGTTAGGAATTTTTTAGTATCTGAACCGAATTTATCAATTCCACCAGCAACAGTTTCAATATATTTTCTATTTGCTGGATATAAATTCATAAAAATATTTTGAAGTAAATAACTTAAGTTGGGAGTTTTATTTTCATCAAAAATTGCAGTAAAACTGTTTTCACTATTTGCAACTTGATTATATTTAGTTTTTATTTTGTTATCTGAAAGTGAAAATTCTTGATAAGGATTAACAAAAGGATTTGCTACTAAAGTCACTGTTTTAAACTTATCTGCTTCTTTAGTTGCATTTGCATCTACTAAAATTTTAAAAGTTTGATTATCTTTTTTATCTTTATTCGGAATAAAGAAAGAAGGATTGTGTTCTAAGTTTTTTTCAATTTCTTCGTTAGTATAATCTAAAAATAATTGACCTGTGTAAAATCCAAAATCAAGAGCTGCTGCTTTAATTTCTTCAATTTCTTTTGTATCTAAAGGTTCGCCATTTTCGTTTTTGATTTGAGATTCTCAAACTTTTTGATTTGGATCTTGAATTCACTCTTTTTTATCATTTAAAATGTATTTTCTACGACCTCAAGGATTTTTATAATTCTCATTAAACTTTTGTAAATAGTCTTTTTGAGCATTAATAAATCTTTCAGCACTTCTAAAACCATATTTTTTAACTTGATCTAGTCTTTGTGAACCGGTGTTTAAGTCTAAAATATATTCTAGATAATCTCTTAAATCTTGAGCATTTATAACATCGTTATTACTTCATAAATTTTGTTTATTGTTTAAAGATCCTGTAAAAGCAAAATAGTTATTTGAGTTTTTAGGACTTCTAAAACCATAAATTGATGCTCCTCTTCTTAAATCACCTAAAGATCCTTTACCAAGACCACCAACAAACCCAAAATCAGCTAATCTTAAAAATGATCCAGTAACTCTTCCATAACCATCAGTTTGCTCTAATTCTCCTTTATTTTTAAAGAAATCATTGAAATTATTAGAATCATTACCATTAGCATCTTTAGTATTACTTGTATCAATCATAACCATATTAAAATCATTAACACGAATAATTGACTTTAAACTAGAAGTGGGCCCTGATTTAACAAAAGGATCAATTAAAGCAGGTAAAATTTTGTCCATTGATTTATATCTAATGTAGTTTAAGTTGTTAATTGGTTCAGTTGCTAAACCAAAGTCATAATTTTTCTTACTTACTGTTGAAGAATGTTGATTTTCATTATTTGTTGAACAAGAAATAATAGATAAACTTAAAGTTGATGATAAAACTAAACCTGAAATTAATAGATTCTTATTAAATTTTTTTCTCATATTTCTCCTTTATTATCCTGTTATATTGAACTGGAAGTCAATATCTATTATTGCTTTATTTTCTTTTGTTTTATCTTTATAAATTTTTATTGAAGATTGTGTATCTGTTTTTCCGTTTTCAGAAATTACTTCTAAATCACCAAGTGATAATTCTTCCACAAATTCGTTATTTTCATCAACAAATTCCACAAAATATTTGTGTTTTGGTTTTAGTAAGGTATCACGATATTTAGCCATAATTGCATAGTCTGAAACTCATGAAGAGTAACCTAAGTCTGCTAAAGTAACTTTGGAACTTTCATCACCTTGTTTTGATAAATAAAATAAATTATTTGTATCTTTAAAATTAACATCTAGATATTTAATTTCTTTTGTAATAACATCAGTAAATCTAATTTTTTTGATTTTATTTGCTTTTTCATTTTTTACAAAACCATAAAGAACAACAGCATCTTTTTCTTTATTTCTAAATAATCCTGAAATGTTTCTACTTCCTACTCCGTAGTTTAAAATTTGAGAGACAAAGAATGCTTTTGCTCTTGTATTAATTTTATTTCCATCAAAGTCTTTTAATCTAATTGAATCATCCACTATTTCATTTCTATTTTCATCATATAACTCTAAACCAATTTTTTCTTTTTCAACTGTATCTTTGAAATATCCATTATTTCTTGTAATGAATCTTCCAAAATAAGAAGAAGTTCTATCTTCATTTCTTGGTGAGAAGGTAGTTCTAGAAATGTATGAACCATAAACTTTGTTTTTAATGTCAATAACTTTTTTGAATCTTTTATTTGTTAAGTCACTATTTTGCTCATTAATTTTGTTAATTTGTTCTCTTAATTTTTCTATTAATTTTTTACCTTCTTCTTCTTTATCTCCTGTGTAAGTTGTTGCTATTATTAAAATTTGTTCTACAAAAGACTTAGCCAAATCTTTTAATCTATCTATTTGATTTGAAATTTCAACATAAGTATCTTTTGTTTTTGGTAAATATTCTTCGAATTTTAATGATCTCCCAGCTTGAGTAATACTTGAAGAAGAGTTGTTAAAATTATTTTTTCTGTCATTTCAAATTTTTAATTTAGTTGCATCGACAATATAGTCTAAACCTGTAGTTGCTTCATTTAAATTACTTAAATATCCAGGTAGATTACCAAAATCTTTAAAACTTGGAACATAAGTTGTTTGTACATAATCTCTTGTTAAAGTTTCAGCAATGTTGTAAATATAATCTGTAAATTTATCACCAATAGATGCTTCAACTCTGGAAAGATTATAGTTAAGAACATCAGAACTTGGTTGCCCGCTATTGAATTCATTAAAGATGACATCACCTAAAGTTATTTGATTGATTAGCCCATTGTTATTTCAAGTTATAATATTTCCTACAAGTAAATATAAATCTTGAGAATTAACATTAGCTAATATTTGATCAATATTTTCTTGTTTACCTAAAATTTTAGTAACGTATTCTTTTAAAATTGTTTGCAATTTATTTGCATCATATTTTATATATTGTTCATCTTTTGAATATTTACTTAAATCATAAACAAGACCCGTTTTAAATGAAGAACTTAAAAAGGAAATTCCGTATTTTTCTGAAAAAATAGCTTTATTTTGTTCTAATTCAGTTAGTGGATTAAAGTCTTTAATTGCTAAAAAGTAATGACTTTTTCTAAATCTAAACATCATTTCATTAGCAATTACTTGATCATCGCCATTTTGAATCATTTCTTTTGTTTTAGCACTTTCAGCAGAACTTTTTAGTAATTCTTCTTTAAATTTATTTAGATCAAATTTAGTTTTAACATAATCAATATTTCAGTTAAATACTGCACTTTCTTTGCCTGTTGCAACATCTTTAGTTACAGAAACTAAAGTTGCTTTGGAATAATCTAATGAAGCAAATTCAAAGAAGTTTTTAAAGTTATTAAATACAACAGTATTATATTCAGTTGCAGTTGTAGAAATGTTTAGTTTTTCTAATGAAGAATTGAATGCTTCATAAAGGGAAATTCCGTTTCTTTTGTCATCAAAAATGTTATCTTTAGTATTAAATCCAATTTTTGTTATTAATTTAGCTAATTCAGCATCATTATTTTTAGTAAAAGCATCATTGATAGCAACGTGATCTGATACTTTATTTTGATCGTTTATAAAGACAAAATCAGCACTTTGTAATATATTGGTTGAACCTAAAATTCTTGTTCCTTCTCTTGCAAAAACCATTAAAGGATTAACTTGTAATTTTCCTTCAAGATTAAGTTCAAATCGTTCAAGAGTGTTTTTTAAGTTAGATTCAATATTACTTGTATAAACACTTGTTAAAAATCTTGATTCTGCTCTTGCTACATTCGGGAAAGTGAAACGAACATCACCGGAATAATTGTCTCCATTTTTAGTAACAAAACTTAAAACATTGGTTAATTGTCCTTCATAACCACGATTTGAATTAATTAAATCAACAAAAGCTTTTGCTCCTTTTAAAGTGTCTTTAATTTGGTTTGCAAGTGAATCTGAACTATTTAAAGCAAAGTATTCTTTTGCTTTTCTTGGGTTATTTTCAGCTGTTACTACGTTGTATTCAGGATTTAGTTCATCATTTGCACTTCTGTTAATAATGTTATTTGCAATATTATCAGTATCATATGCATTTAAAACATTTCTAAGATTTGGAGAAACAACTCCACCAAGTGAAGAACTTAAATCATTTCATCCACTTTGAGAGAATCTTCTAATTACTGCATTTTCAATCGCTGTTTTAATTTCCTGTGTTTTTGCTGTTATAAAGTCTAATGTAGCTTTATCAAGTGGTTCGTTTAAAGGAACATTAATAACAGGAGAACCATCATTGTTAAACATTTTAATTTCTCTTGCATAAGTGATAGTTTGATTGTTTTCTTTCACTTCTTCTAATTTAACAACTTCTAAAGTAAAATCAGTTTCTGCAGCATTTAAAGTTACTATTTCTGAAAGTTTTTTCCCTTTACCATCTTTAAGTTCGCTAAGAATATTTTTTAGAGAAATTTCTTCTAATTTATATACTTGTTTTTTAGTTCCATTAACATCGGTTTCTTTTTTAGCAAATGCTTTGGTGTTTCCTGTAATAAATGGGTTTAAGGTTCCTGAATTTTCATCAAAGGAATTAGCTAAAAATAAATCTTTAAGATCAACTTTTCTTTCTTTAGCAGCTTCCATAAGACCTTCAAAAGTTTGTAAAAATCTTCTTTTGGTATTTTTTGCTACTTCAAAAATACTTGCTTTTGGATTTGCATCTCCTCAAATTTCATCATCAGTTTCTAAATGTTCTACACCATCTTTTTGTAAGTATTTAAATCTTACATATTCACCTTTTGCAGAAGGTTTTCCTAATGCGTTTACTCTTTCTATAGATAAATTAGTTCTTGCAAGTAAGTAATTTTCTAAACCTTTGTATGAATAGTATGAAGAAATATTAATTCCACCTCTTGTTGATAATCCACCAACAATTAAAGCATTTTCATTATTATTTAAAGCTTGATTTTGCTCTAAAGTAAAGTGGTGTCCGTATTCATGAGCTGTTACGTATTTTAAAAAGTCAATGGAAATACCTTTAAAGTTTTCAATAGTAGCGCCTAAAACTAAAGGTAAACCGATTCTATCGGTGTGTTGTAATCCATAATATTCTCCATCAGTAAGAGAATATTCATAATATCCTTTTTCATTCAGTTTTTTCTGTATATGTGGTCCAAATTGTCTTTTTAATAAGTGTGGATATTTTTTAGTTACTTTTTCAATTAATCCATTATAAGTTTCATAATAAACTTGATAATTTCTTGAATCCATTCCTTTTAAGTCTTTACCATTTTCATCTTTTAGTCCTAAATTTTCTGGACCATATGAAATGGTAATAGGGTTAATTGAACCTTGGTAACCAATTGCTTCTTTAAATTCAATAAATTGTTCATGAGCAGCATCTGACATATTTTTAGATTCATAAATTATAGTTTCATCTTGGTTATTATTACTTAAAGTAACGTGTAATTTTGCATCAATAACTTCTAATTTTTTAACTGTATATTCCTTTAAGTTATTTTTAATTTCATCACTTAAAGATGCATAGTTTTTTAGTGCATCATTATTATTTAATGCTTCTATTTTATTTTTATAGAAAAAGGTTTTTCCTGCATTTGTAAATTTATAAAGTTTTTTATTTTCATATGCTTTTATGTCATAAAAATCTAAAAAGTGTACAATTTGAGAATCAATAGTTTCTTTTAATAATTGATAAGTTAAAAGTCATTTATTACTAATTTCTCCTTCTGACATTCTAAAGTTTACAACTTCATTTTTAGATGAATTTAACACTTTTAAACCTAAAGCTAAAATTGGATTACTATCGTTTAATTCAGAAGAAATAGTTGATATTTGAACTTTTTCAAGAGCTGAAAAAGCAATATTTTCCTTTTCTAATGAGTGTTTTTTCAGTAATTCTTTAAATTGCTGTTCACTAATATTTTTATCAAAAAGTAAGGTTCCTCTTCCGTTTTCACCTTCTTCACGATTTATATATGCTAAAAACTCTTTATCTTTTAATTTAGAAGGAATGTTTAAAGAGAGAAAGGCGTTATCATTAGCATTATGTGCAATTGAATTTTTAATAGCACTTGCTAAAGGTATGCTTTGTAAAAAGGTGTCAACTGTCTTTTTATTTTCAAGATTTCTAAATGCTAAATAAGCTAGAGAATCTGAAGCGTTTCCTGAACCTGAAAGTTCTGAATATAAAGGCATTGAACCGAAAAATGCATCAGGGAAAAATTTAATTTCACTAACTTCTTTATTTAAAGTAGTATGAGAACCTAAAGTAATAGCATTACCATTTTGTTCTACTCCTGGAACTAATCTAAAACTTTCAAGGGTAACTAAATCAGGTCCTCAAGATACATTTTTAAAGAATCATTTTGTAAATTCAATAAACTGCTCTGGTTGCACTGCTAAAACGTATTCATCATAAAAACTAAATGAACCATATTTAACTTCTAAAATAAAGCTTTCTTCATATTTTTGATAGTATTTTTTAAAAAATGTATCAAAATCGTATTTTTCTTTTGGATTTTCTTTAAATCAAAATTCTGTTCCGTTTTCATTTAAAAATGCAACGTCTTTTTTCTTTAAAGGATCTTTGATTGCTAAAATAGGTTTTAAATTCCTATTTTCATCATAAATTTTTGAATAATCATTTTTTAAATCTTCTTTACTTAAATTAGAATTAGATCCATTTACTTCATCTGAAAGATAACTGTGCAGAAAAACACCACCGATTGCAGCCGTTGAACCTCCTACAATAATTCCAGCAGAAATTAATACTTTAGCAGTTAAACTCAATTTCTTTTTTAACATTTTCTCTCTCTTTCTTTTTCTAAAAAATAAAATCTTTATTAAAAATCAGAACCCTAATTTCTAATAAAGATTTTATTAATATTTAATT
The DNA here is from genome assembly GCF_054343395.1 of Mycoplasma sp. CB776. Classification (NCBI taxonomy): domain Bacteria; kingdom Bacillati; phylum Mycoplasmatota; class Mollicutes; order Mycoplasmatales; family Mycoplasmataceae; genus Mycoplasma; species Mycoplasma sp. CB776. The sequence goes on along the minus strand of NZ_JBTGVD010000016.1, from coordinate 9,916 downwards.
TAAAATTATGTGTATTATAAATTCATTAATAATATTTTTACAGAAATTAACCATATAAATAAACATTAGTATTTTTTTTACCAAAAAATACTTTTTTCATCGCAATAGTTTTTAATGAACGTTTATTCATGATAAATTCCTTTCTTTTATATTAATATGTTAAATTATACACTTTTTTTACAATTTTCCAAGTTTTTAGGAAAATTTCTTATAAAATAAAAATAATTAATAATTCAAAAAAATAAAAAAGTTTTATATATCTTGAATTTAAAAGCATAAAAAGTATATAATTGAAAAGTATGATAAAGAAAATGATTTGTTATTCAGACGTAGATGGAACCATCTATGGAAGAGACTTTAAAGTTTCATCAGAAACTAAAGATGATATTTTAAAATTTATTAAAAACGGGGGAGAATTTGTTATTTCAACAGGGAATCCAGCTTTTGAAAGACATCAAAATCTTGCAGATGAATTATCAATAAGATATTTAATTACTTCAAATGGAGCAGGAATTTTCGACAACAAAGAAAAAAAATATATTTATTTAAATCCTTTTCCTATTGAAATACAAGAAAAAATTTTCAATTTAGCAAAAAAATATAATGCACAAGTAAATTTTTGAAACGATAAAAACTATTTTAGTTTTAATTCTAAAGAAGAATATAACTACAGTTATGACTATTCTTTATATTCAAGAGATCAAGTTATTAATAGTTCTCAAAGTGAAAAAAATGTTGTTAAAATTGAAGTTTTTGGAAATGAAAATGACATTTTAGTAATCTATAATGAAATCAAAAACTTACCTATTAATGTTGTATTTATGAGAAAAAATCATTTAGAAATCACAAACTTTGGTTCTTCCAAAGGTAATGCAGCTAAATGATTTAGTCAAAATCTCTATGATGAAGATGTTAAAAATGCAATGACAATCGGAGATAGTCCTAACGACTGGTCAATGTTAGAAATTAGCGATTTTTCCTATGCAATGGAAAATGGAACTGATCAAACAAGAGAAAAAGCTAAATTTTATACAGCAACTTGTATGCAAAATGGAGTGGGATTAGCACTTAGAGATTATATCGATAGAGTTAAATCCAAAAACAACTCCAACTCATAATTTATTGAATTAAAAAACCGTTTATGCCTGTTTTAAGCAAATAAACGGTTTTTTATTACTAAGAATTATTTATTTTCTTCCTGACTTGAAATCATTTCAAAAACTCTTGTGACGTCATCAATTTTACCAATAAAAGTAATTAAATCTTCTTTTAATAATTTAAAATTTCCATCCGGTAAATAAGAATTATTTTTTCTTTTAACCATAACTGCAATTACGTTTAATGCAGTGAAATTAGTTTTCTTTAAAGTTAAACCATCATAACTATCAGCAGTTAAAACAGCAGAACCAACAACATAACCATCTCCTAATTCTTGCAAGTCATTAGTATATTTAATAAAGCTTTTATTTGTAGCAAATAAAGCTGTTCTAACTCCTGCTTCTTCTTCTGGTCTAATAATCATTTGAATACCAATTTTTTGTAAAACGCGAGCGTGTCTGTGACTATTAGCTCTTGCAATAATGTTTTTTACTTTGAGCTCTAAAAGTGCTGCAATTATTTCAATATTTTCTGATAAAGCTACAATTACTGTATCAATGTTTCCAACTCCAAGAGCTTCTAAAGCTTTTAAATCAGCTGCATCAGCAACATAGTTAGCCACAGTGTAATCTTTTATGGAAATTAAGTTTCTTTCTTCTCTATCAATCGCAATAACTTCTTTATTTAATTTTGAAAGTTGTGTGATAACAGATTGACCAAATCTTCCAGCCCCAATTACACAAATTCCGTTATTTTTTCTCATTTTTCTCCTTAAATGTAATTTTAAATTAAAATAATTTTACTATTTTTGTAATTATTATTATAAAATAAATTAATATGAAAAGAAACAATAAAAGAATTTTTTCAAAAAAAACAAAAAAATTGAATAAATTTAAATGAATCCATTTGTGAAATGCTCTTGGGAATTTAAGATCTAAATTCAACAAAAAAGTTGGGAAAATTAGATACTTATTTCTTATTTACATAATAATAACCATCACTGGTTCATTATTATTGTATTGAAATATTTCACAAACAGAACCTGGTTCTGTTTCCTATGTAGATGCTTTATTTACTTCAGCATCCGCTTTTAGTGATACAGGACTTGTAACTAAAGCTACGCATAGCACGTGAACGATGTTTGGTCAAGCTGTCATTGCGATTTTGATTTTAATAGGGGGAATTGGAGTTTTTGCTATTAAAGTCTATATCTTTAATTATATTTTTGGACTCAAGCTTGGAATCTTTTCAAGAGATGTGCTAGCTTTAGAAAGAAGTTCTAATAATATGGGAGATATTAAAAAGGTAATTTTAGTTTCTGTAACAATAATGTTTACTGTTTTAGTGATTTCTTCCTTTGGATTAACTTTTCTTTTTTACTATAGCAAAGGCGATTTTGCTATAGATACAGAATTCAATAATCCTTATCATAACTTTAATTTATCTTTAAGATTTGCGATATTTCACTCTATAACCGCTTTAAATAACGCAGGATTTGATATTATTGGTGATAACTCACTTGCGCCTTATTATAGCAATCATCTTTTACAAGTATGATTACTACTATTATTTATTATTGGTGGAATTGGTTATCCAGTTGTTTATGATTTTTATAAATACTTTTATTGTCTTATTACCAAAAGAAAAAGACACAAATTCTCTTTATTTTCAAAAATTTCGTTAGTAACTTATTTTGCTGTTGCAATTATTGGGGTTGCACTCGTGCTTTGTTTTGAACTTCTAAGCAAAGATCAATCTAGTTTTTGAAATCTTAGTCAATCCGATCCTACTTATTGAGGTAAAACAAGTACAATAGGTTATAGTTATGGAACACACTTTGATAAAGTCTTTGCAATTATCTTTACTTCTTTTTCTACAAGAAGCGCAGGATATGCTACATTTGATCTTTATAATTTAACTGATACATCACTTGGAATTCTTTCTATCTTGATGTTTATTGGAGCTGCACCTTCTTCAACAGGTGGGGGAATTCGTTCAACAACACTTGCAATTATTTTATTAAATTTAATTTCCAAAATGCGTGGAAAAAATTCCACTCATATGTTTAAAAGAAAAATAAAAGATGAAACTGTAAATCAATCTTCTGTCGTATTAATTATTTCAATTTTGCTTAATTTAATAGTTTTTTTATTTTTAACAACATCATTTAATACATTTGGTGGTAAAATTCCATGAGACAACACAACCATAAGTACTGCTGTAAGTGAAAGTTCAGGAAGAACATATGGAGTTATTAATGTTCTTTTTGAAATCACTTCAGCCTTTGGAACAACAGGATTGTCTACAGGAATTACAAGTCATTTAAATTCCATTAGTAAAATTGCTTTAATATTCATTATGTTTGTAGGGCAACTTGGAATATCTTCCACAATTTTGATTTGAGGAAGTCACAATCACAAGTTTTCAAAATATGAATATATTGAAGAAGATGTTACAATTGGATAACAAGGAGGTATAATGACATTTAACATCATCATAACTAATTTTATTGCTTTAATTATCGGTTATATAATTGGTTCTGTGAACATTTCGATTATTTTTAGCAGGACAAAAAGAAAAGAAGATATTCGCGATAGAGGTTCTAAAAATGCAGGTTCTACAAACGCCTTAAGAGTTTATGGAGTTAAAATAGCACTTCCAATCTTTATTTTCGACATATTCAAAGCTTATATAACAGTCATAATTGCTTGAATAATACATTCACAAATTCAAAGCTCACCAATTTATGATACATCACTTAAATACTTAATTCCGCAAATAGCGGGTTTAGGAGTGATTATTGGTCATATATGGCCAATCTTTTTTAAATTTAAAGGTGGAAAAGGAGCAGCAAGCTTACTTGGTTTATTCTTTGGTTATAATTTAGTAATTGTTGCAATTGGAGTAGTGATTTTTATAACAGTTGTATACTTTACAAGATATATTTCAGTTGGTTCAATTTTTGTTCCTTTAATTTTAATAGGTTTATCCTTTATTCCTTGATTCGCTCTTGGACACTTATCTTGATTTAACTGAAAAGTATATCCAGATTTATATTGAATAAATCCATTAATAATCTTAATTTCCCATATTTTTGTTATTTATTCACATAAGTCTAATATCAAAAGATTAATTAACAAAAACGAAAATAAATTCAAATTTAAAAAATAAAGGAGAATAATGAAAAAACATTATTTAAAAAATATGATTAGTTCAAAAAGTTTACCCTTTTTAATAATGGGGCTTTTTATTCTATTAACTTCAACAATTTTTTTAATTATTGAAATGGCAAAATTTAGTCCATCAGTTGCACAGGTAGGAAAAGCAATAAAAATGCAAGTAATTTTTAAAAATGCAAGTTCTTTAATTTACTTTACATATCAAAGTAATTTCTTATTAGGAGTAGTTTTAATTCTTTTAGCAGCAAATAGAAAAAGTACTAAAATTAAAAGATGATTATTTGCAGCAACAACTTTAATTACCATTACTTTTATAATTTACTGAGCACTAATTTCCTATACTAATGATTGAACTAATGTATATGGAAGCATTGTTTCATTAATTACCCATTTAATTAATCCAATTCTTGGTTTTATTGCTTTATTTTTAATAAGAAAATCATTAACTATTGACAATAAACTTTTATTCCATACCTCATTATATGTTTTTGGTTACTTCTTATTTGCTTTTATCTTATATTTTGCTTCATATGCATATTATGCAAAAGAATATAATGATGGAGTAGTTATATATACTTTCTTAAATTTCACTAAACCTTTCTTTTATAAAGGTGGAAAGATTGCAGTAGTAATATTTTTAGATATATTAATGTTTATTATTGCTTTATTTATTCCAATGACTTTAGGTTTATTTTGAAAAGCAGTATACAGAATTTCTTATAACAAAAACAACTGCTATTTAAAGGATTTAAAAAGAAAAATAAAGGATAAAAGTTATAAAACTAATAACTAATTAAAAATTCAATAAAGAAAACTCACTACTAATCTAGTGAGTTTTCTATTTCTTTATTATCACTTTCTTCATTGAATATATCAAAATAAATTTTAAATATTTGTTTGGTTCGTTCTTCAATAATTTCTTGAGTTTCATTTGGTTTATTTAAAAAAGTTAAATAAATATCCTTACCTGGTCTTAGTAGTGTTGTTTCTTCTTTATTATTTTTATCGGTGATTGAATAACCTTTAAAACTATAATTTGAATCACTTATTCTAAAGTCATTAATTGCTATTTTTTCTTTTTCTTGTAAATTATTTTGTAAAGAAGAGTTTTCCTTTTTTGTTAGTAAAATTCCATTACCAAGCTGTTGTATATTTTTATTTATATCATTATTATTTTCGTTATCTTTTAAAAGAGATTGAGGTATTGCGTGTTCATAAGAATAATCATCATCATAATTAATAAAATTATTTTCGTTAGCATCACTATTGTAAGTGTTTTTTAATCCATTAGAAAAATGTGCCATTATTCTTCTTAAAATTATAAATTTTTCATTATTATTTTCTGTTCATCCTCTATTTTTGAATTCATTTTCCATTTGACTGTCTTTTACAATACTTGTTCATTTAGAAGAGAAATCTGAAAATTGCAACTGTTGATTTAATTCTTTTAAAACGTTTTTAAATTTTTCTATTTTGTCTTCTTTTGATGTATCTTGATTTTCTAATATTTCCAAAATTTTCTCTGCAAATTCTATTAAATATTTTCTACCTCAATGTTTATCAAAATGGAATCAAGTTCAATTTAATGATAACTTTTCAAGTTCATATAATAATTGACTAACTAATTTTAAATTCTCTGTATTACCATCGAATATTTTTAGAGATTTAATTATAACGAATATAGGATAAACAAAAATATCTTTAGTTGATTTTCTTGTTATATGTCTTATTTGTTCTCTAATAAAATTTAAATTTTTTAAACTATCTTTTAATTGATCTAAAAAATTAGTATATCTTATATTATCATTTGAAACAGAGTTATTTTGCAAGTTTGTTTTTATTGTATCTATATATATTTTTTTATTTTCTGTTTTTTTTATATCTATATCTAATTTTTTATTTATAATAAATTCAAATATGATAAAGTCTTTTAATAAAATTTCCAACAATAGTTCAGAATAATTTTCATTACTTTTTTTATTTTCTAAAATTTTATCTAAAATGTCAGAAAAGATTTTTTCTTGATAAACTAAACTATTTGAATTTTTTTCTTGTTTATATTTTATTTTATAAAACACTTTTAAAGAATATAGAAATTTTTCTAATAATTCTTTTATAGTTTTATTTTCTTTTTTATTTTCATATCTAAAATATAAATTTCAAGTATTTTCATATATTTTTATACTATCTTCAACAAATTTATCTTCTTCTTTTTCTTTTGGTTCTAACTTTAAATATAAATCATTTTTGAAAATATCTAAAATCTCTAAAGGTTTTGTGTATAAATTGATATTTTTAAATATATTGCTTGTTTCAAAAAAATCTGAAAGTTTTATTTGTGTTAAATTTAATGCTATTTTAGTTAGGAAAAAATCAATTACTTTTTTAATTTCTTTTATTTCTTTATTTTTATATTTATCTTCAATTCATTCACAAATTCAACTAAAGGCATTTTTTATATGATTATTTTCATCTTTTGTTCATTTTACTAATATTTTTGCTAAAACAGAAAGTGAATTGTTTTGATTTTCTTCACTTTCATCTGAAAAATTTAAAAAAGAAAGATTTATTTTATTAGCATCATCTGAGTTTTCTAATTTAGCTGCTTTATATGAATATAACTTAGCAAAAGCAATTAAAATTAAGAAAAAAGTTATACTTCTTTGCTGACCATCAATTATATTCAAACAATCATCATCATCTCTAGTTAATATTATATTATTTAAGAAGATTTTGATGAACTCTGGTTTATCTGTATTATCTGAATTATTACTCTTATAAATCATTTCTAATAGTGCTATTATATTGTCTTTATCTCAAGAATAATCCCTTTGAAAAATAGGTATTCTTATTTTTCGCTTTGAATAATATGATAAATATTCTTTTATATTAATAAAATTTGAAATGATTCCTTTTTTATTTATTTCTTTAAATTCTATATCTTTAGGTTTATTCTCTTTAGAATTTAAAAATTTTCAATATTTTTCATCTAATGGATTAATTTTTATTCAATCAATTTCTTGAACTGTCTTTTCGATTTTTTCACTTGTATTTGATTTTATTATAGAATCATCAGATTTTAATTGTTCTAAAAAGTCTTCTAAAATTGTTCCTTTATTATTTTGTTCTTCAATAATGGTTTTTCAAAATCTTAAAGAAATTTTATCTCCTTCTCTTAGTTTATTATTTTTAGCAATTAAATCATTAATATAATTTTTAAATTCTTTTTCTTCAATTGATTTTAATAATTCAGGATTAATTTTATATTTTGAAACATTTTTTTCTTGTTGTTCTAATTCAATAATCATTTTTAAAGCAATTAATGGAATTTTATATCTTTGAAAAGTATTATCTCAATAAATATTTTTATTATTAAAGTTTTTGTTTTTTATTTTAAGTTGTTTATCTGGAATTCTTTCAATATAAAATTTTGTTTTTGAGTTTGCTTTATCTATTTTTATTTTTTCAGTAACTAAAATATCTTCTTCTGTAACTTGTAATTCTCATAGTCTTTTAAAAAATAAATAAAGATCTTCTAGTAAAGTTTTTGTTCCACCACTAAGAGATGTTTTTGCTAATAATTTAATTTTATTGTCTTCCATATTTTAATTATCTCCAAATAGAATCGTTAATAAATCTTTTCTTTTTGAGCAAATCTTTTTTACTTCTTTTATAAAATGTTCATCATTTTTAAATTGAGGCAGAACAAAGTTAAAAATTAATGGATTTAATGCAATTAGTTCTAACATAAAATCTTTATTATGTATTAATTCTGAATCTAGAAAATAAATAATGGTTGCATATTCATAAAATTTAGATAATACTTCAATTATGTTTTTATTTTCTATTTCAATTCAGAATTTGTCTGTGATTGCTTTTTTAACTATTTGTTTATTATTTCTTATTCTTTTTGAAGCAAGATTTAAATATTTCATTCCATTATCAATAGCTGCATTGATAACATCTTCATCATTTTTTAACTCATCTGAAGCATATTCAAGAGCAAATCAATTATTGTTAATAGCTTCTAGTATTATTTCTTTATCATTTTTGAGTTTATCTGAAGCATATTTAATATTTAATCAATGTTTTTTTACTTCTTCTAAAATAAATGCTTTATTATTTTTTAAGTTATCTGAAGTATATTGTAAGGCATGATAACCATATTTTGAAACTACTTCAAGCATAAATTCTTTATTGTTTCTCAAACAATAAGGTATATATTTAAATGCTTGTTCGTTATTTTTAATAGCTTCTAAAATTATTTCTTTATCATGCTTAATTTCTTGTGAAGCAGCATATAAATTAATTCCATTTAGTTTTACTGCTTGCAGCATTACTTCTTTATTGTTTTTAAAATGATTTGGAATTAATTCAATAGATAAAACATCTTTTTTTAATAAATTTAAAATAAACTCTTTATTATTTTTTAATCTATCTGAAATAAAAAGGAAGATTGCTTCCATATATTCATCTAGTGATGATAAAATGAATTCTTCATTGTCTTTTATATCAGAAGATAATAAAGAAAAATAAAAGGAATTAGTTTTAATTGCTTCTAAAACAAATTCTTTATCAGTTAAAGCATTTTCATTTTTTAATTGTATACCTAATTCTTTTAATCTTTCTTTTTCTTTTTTAAAATCTATAGTATTCATATTAGTCCTCTTTTTTATAAGTATTTAGTGAAATACTTTGTAATTTTTGTTTAATTAATTTTTTAATTTCTAGATCGTTTTTTAACTCTACAGGTATAGAAGGGAAAATATAAGGATTTAATTCTAATGCTTGTAAAACAAATTCTTTGTTGGTTTTTAATTCATTTGGAATTGTTTCAAAATTTGTTGCATTATCTTTAATAGAAGGTAAAATAACTAATTCTTTATTATTTTTTAATTCTTTTTTCAATTCTTCTGAAGCATATTCAAAAGCTTTTCAATAGTCTTTAGTAGCTTCTAAAACAACTTCTTTATTATCTTTCAATTCTTTAGAAGCATATTTTAACGCAAGACCATCTTTTTTAACAGCTTCTAAAACAACTTCTCTATCGTTTTTAAAGTTATCACAAGCATATTTTAATGCGTGAGCATCTTGTTTAATTGCTTCTAGTACTACTTCTTTATCGTTTTTGAAGTTATCACAAGCATATTTTAATGCGTGAGCATCTTGTTTAATTGCTTCTAGCACTACTTCTTTATCATTATTAAAATTATTAGCAAATTTTAATGCAAGACCTGATGTTTTAACTATTTTTAAAATAAATTCTCTATTATTCTTTAAATTATGTGAGGCATATTGAAAACTTTTACCAACGTTTTTAACTGCTTCTAAAACTATTTCTCTATCATTTTTTAGTTCACCTGAAACATATTGTAATGCTCAAGCAGATTCTTTAATTGCTTCTAAAACTATTTCTTTGTCATTTTTGAAGCTATCTGAAGCAAATTCTAATGAAATACCAGATTCTTTAACCGCTTCTAAAACAAATTCTTTATTGTTTTTTAAATTATCTGAAGCATATTTTAATGCATAACCAATTTGTTTAACTGCTTCTAAGACAACTTCTTTATCATTTTTTAATTCTTCTGAAGCATATTTTAATGCATAACCAATTTGTTTAACTGCTTCTAAGACAACTT
>NZ_JBTGVD010000015.1:0-26384 GCF_054343395.1 Mycoplasma sp. CB776 | reverse complement strand
ATCTCTTACTAAAAAGTAAGCAAGAGAAATTTACACAAAATATCTTACACTACCTAGGTAAAACTATATTTTTTTGACTAAAATTTATTTCTTCAATTAATATTTCTTCGGATTTTTGATATTGAATTTTCTTTTCTTCAAAATAAAAGTTATATTTTTTTATTTTTTCAATTAATTTGTTAATATCGATTGTACTAATCATTTTATTTTCTATTAATTCTTTTAATATTCATGATAATTCAAAAAGATTTTTCTTTTTATTTTTGTAATTTACAAATTCAAATTCTTTGTTTTGTTCAGCATCTTTATCATAACTAATTTGTCACTCAAGAAAACAATTATCTTGAAAAAAATCTTTTGTTGTAGCAAATGTCTTAGGAAAATCTATTTCACTTTCTTTGATTTTTCAACGAAATTTTCCTTTATTTTTGGAAGAAAAAAATAATTCTAAAATTCCACTATTATTTTTAATTTTCATAATTAAATTATATTACATAATGTGATAAAATAAAGTAATGAAGCAAATTAATCTTGAAAAAAATATACACTTAGTTGAAAAACAAAAAATTCAACTCGGAAGTTATTATAGTCCTAAAAAAATAGTTCAAATAGCTAAAAAATGGGTTATGGATGAAATTAAAAATAATCCATTTGACCACATTTTGGATTTAGGTGTAGGTTATGGTTCTTTCATTAATGACTTTCTAGATTTAGAAAGCAATTTTATTGCAACTGATATTGATGAATTCAGTGTTAATTTTATAAAAGAAAATTTCCCTAATATTTCCATTTATAAAGAAAATTCGCTTATAAAAGTAAATAGAAGAAAATATAAAATAGAAGAGAATGAAAAAATTCTTATAATTGGGAATCCACCATATAATGACACTTTAAGTCAATACCAAAAAAATAAAAAAGGTTCTTTTGAAATGGATGAAAATCTTGTTTCAAATGATTTAGGTTTATCATTTTTAAAAATGTATAATGAACTTAAAGCAGATTTAATTTGTGTAATTCACCCACTTTCTTTTCTTATAAAAAAACAAAATTTTAATAAATTAAAATCTTTTTTTCAAAACTATAAACTTGAAAAATCTATGATTTTTTCAAGCAAAGAATTTGAACAACTAAAAAATAAAAAAACTAATGAATTTCCTTTAATTTTATCTTTATATAAAAGACAAAACAATATCGAAACAAATTATGAAGATATCTTAAAATTCAAATTTGATATTTTTAATCATCAAGATTTTTTTATCTTAAATAATTTCAATACAATTGATTCAAAAATACATAAATATCCTTTTAAAACTGAAGAAAAAGACATTTTATATTTTTATACATTAAGAGACATAAACTCATTAATTAGAAATAAAACCTTTTTAAGTAAAAAAATAAACAATGCAATAGCAGTTTCTATAGAAAATTTATATAAATACTGCTGATTAGATTTTTGTAAAAATAATTATTCTAATTTGAAAAATAAATTTTTATACTCTAATCTTAGTCCTTTATATACAGAAATGATTGAAAATGATTCAATAAAAAAAATGTTAGTTTCTTGAAGTTTATTAAATAATCAAACATTTAAAGAATTTGTTCAAAATAATAATTTAGAAGATAAAATTAAAAAATTTTATAATATCAATAATTTAGAAATTAATTTTAAAAAATTAGATAAGATATTTAAATCTACTTTAACTTTGTAAGATTTATTTTCTTTTAATAGACTGTAAATATTAAGAAAAGTCATTAGACTTAACAAAACAAGTCTTCCTTTTATAAAGTTTGATATATTATTAACTATTAATTAATTTGCTATTTAATTTCTTTTCAAAACCAAGGTAATGAGAAATCATTTGGATTTTTAGCATTTGCTCTAATGATTTGAGCGCCAAAAGAACCAGTATTTTTTAAATTTAATGGATTTTCATTATTTCAATTAATTCCAAAAAAGTTATATTCATCAGTGTCATATCTAAAAATTTCTGAAGTTCCCCCGCCATTTCCTGATGTTCACAAACCAACTAAGCTATTTTTATCAACAAACATCCCAGAACCAGAGTTACCTGAACCAAAATATAAAGGTGAAAAATTTGATGACTGTGCAAAAATTACACTATTTTTTCTTAAATCAGGACGGTGATTTATATAACCAGTTTTAGATCCTCAATAAGGGAAACCTAAATGTGCCATATCTGTTATATTTGGTACAAAAATTTCTGCTGTTTTATAGTCAACATCCAATTTAACATTTTCTAATGTTTGTAAATTTTGAAAATGTTTAACAATACCCATTCTACCTTCTCGTTTTGCTTCTTTAACATAATCTCCTCAATCAATAATTGAAACAGCAGCATCATAATTTCCTTTTTGTTTGCTATCTTTAGAAATTTGATTTCTTTCTCCTGTTCCTACCCATAAAATTTTGGTAGGAATTTGACCAAAACCTACTTCATTTCGTGTTGAAGGATAACCAAAACCATCATTTATATCATTTCTATATTTATCACTTTCAATAAAAATATTTCTATGACTTTTTGGTGTATATGGTAAGTTTTCTCCCGAAATTTTAGAAAGTTTATCAACTTCTTTTTCAACATGGTGATTAGTTAAAACATAAAATCTATGATCATTAATGTCATAATTAACTTTAGCTATTATTGTTGCAGAACCATTTCAAAGAGTATGGTTAATATTGGGAACATATTTAATTGCTCTTGATTTTACTGTATTTACAAGTTCTCAATTATGTCACTCACTTCTAATTCACTCTCTATCTGGTTTATATCCTTCATGAATTTTATAAATCACATTTTGATTTGGATTATAAACACTATAATCTGAATCAACATTTTCGTCATTATAATGTAAGATTGGTTGTTGTTGTAAATCGTAATTTACATGTTCATAATTATATTGATTAGTTTTGTAATCACTAAAATGTTCATTTTGCTTACTATTTGTATATTTCATTACAATTTTTGCTGGTGCAAAATTTAAAATAAAAGCTCTTGATGGAGAAAAATTAACATCATTTGGTTGGGTATAAGTTGTATCGATAATAATTTTATATTCAGGGTTTTTTAGTTTTAAAGTAAAGTAAATTCCCGTATTTTCGTCATATTTGGCACTTAAAATGTATTCAACTGGAGGAACTTGAATTCAAGTGTTTCCTTTTGTAAATTTATAACCACCAACAATACCTTCTTTGATAACTAGTTTACCTGTTATTAACTCTTCAAAATCAAAATCAAACTTAGGAACTTTAGATTCATTTCTTACTCTATCATCTTTATCGTTATCAACTGATAAAACATTTCCAAATAAAGTTAATTTAAAACTTCGGTTTTTAGTTCCTGATGCAAGAAAAGTTTTTTCAATGTACTGTTTTTTTAGCACTCAAGATGCAACATTGGTTTTAGGATCTAAAGTTCAAATTAAGTCTTTTCAAAAAGGTTCAAGTTCCCTTTCTCTTTCAATTTCATTTTTTGAATAAAAGACTGTATTTAGTTTGTTATTATCAAATGTAAGTTTATTAATTCCTTCATTGGTGGAAATCTTTTTAAATCCGCTAATTTTATATCAAACATCACTTTTAATAACTGAATCATCTTTTTTGTAAAAAGCAAATCTAACAAATGCAAAATCATCATTTGCATTTTGAATTTCTGAAATTTTAAAACGATTTTTAGGTAAAGAAAAATTATTATATTCTATTTCATCACCAGGATAGTTTAAAGTAATAATTCTATTTAATTCATCCAAATTATTTCTGTAGTAAGTTACATCGTGTTCTTTTAATTGCCCTTTATCAACGTTAATATCTGATAAAGTTATTTTATTTAAAATAACTGCAGGATAAAGTTCTTGTTGATAATCATTTACAACATTATCTAACACATATTCCTGTTCATTAGTAAATCTTTTGTTATTATCTAAAATATTAATAAATCCAATTTTAAATGATAATGATCACTTATTTATTTGTTTTATATCATAGAAATAATAAAAGTATTTAGATAATAAATCATTTAAGTTTGCAGTACTTTTAACAATTCCACTTTTAGTAATTAATTTAGCATCTAAAGGTACAAATCAGTCATTATCATAACTTTGTCCAACTAAAGCAGAATCATCAGTTCCATTTGCTAATTTGAAAAAGTAATTCATTTTTTCTAGATGATTTTGGGAAAGAAAATCTTTTATATTAAATGCTCTATATAAGGTAATTTGCCCTTGTTTAATTGCTTTTCCTTGAACTTTTCTATATTGAAAATTAGTTTCATTAATTTTATTGATTTCTGTTTTGAAATTTTCTTCTATTTCACTGTAATTTCCTTTAAAATCGGCTGCTGTAAATTGTTTACCATTAATTGGTTTTATTGCTTCATAAGTAAAATGTCTAAAGAAATCAACTGTTTTTATATATCTTGATTTATTTTCAGGTAAAGGTACTTTTTGTCCATCTATTTTGTATCAAAAGAAAACATTTGCATCTCCACCTTTATTTTTATATTTAGCATCTTTTATATTATTATAACTTTCAACATTTTCTACATAAATTTCATATCTACCATATTTAGGTAAAATATAGGAATTTTCAATTGCTATTTTTGCATCTTTTGAATAATAGTCTGTGTGAGTTTTTCTTACACCATCTTTAAATTTAAATTCTTCTAATAAATCACCAACTGGTCCACTTAAAAGTTGTAAAATTTTGTTTTTGTTTATTTCGTCATCTTTTTCGGTGTTTTCATTTTCAAATTCTACTGCTTTTAAAGAAGTGAGATTAAAAGTTTTTATAACTTGCTTATTAAATAAAATATTTACTGTTGCTTGTAATTTATTTGTGTTATTTTCTAAACTAAAATTAGGTAGTATATCATAACTGAAGAAATTGGAAATACCCTGTTTTTTCTTTATTAAATACTTTTTATATGTTTCATTTTCAAGAAATTCTCTAAATTTAATTTTAGATAATTCAAAGTAGTTAATGTCAAAAACTTCATCTAAATTTGCAATAGATATATCATTTATGATAGGTGTAATATCTTTAGTAGAAAAATCTATTTCTTTTCTTATTATTGTATGTAAATTAGAATCAGTTTTTGCAACAGCATCTATTGTTACAACAAGAATATTTCTATTATCTTTTTTTAGTTGTAAATTGGAAATTGTGTAATCGATAAAATCTGTATCTAATGCTCCAAAATATAAATTTGCATTTTTTAAATTAATAGAACCAGAGTATAAATATTGTTTTAAATCAAACTTTTCTGTATTAGCATTTAATTGAAAATTACTTAAATTTGCATTTGCTTCTCTATCAAAAATAGTTTGCAAATCATCATTTGTTGTATCGGTTGCATTTTTTATTTCATTTAATTTTGAAATGAATTGATCTACTTTATCTATTGATTTAGTGAGATCAAAAATATCTACATCTAACAATTCATTATTTTTAATAAATGAATCAAGTTTTATTTTTTCTTTTAAAAAATTAAATTGTTTTTCTCCTGACAAAGTGTTATTTAAAATTCCATTTTCAAATTCTAAAATTAGTGTTTTTAAATTTTCTATTTTAGAAAAAAGTTGTTCTAAAGAGTTTTTAAAATCAAGAATTTCAGTTTTGAATTTTAGAGATTTTACATTATTTACTAATTCAAACTTGCTTTTTTTATTAATATTTGACTGATTTATTTCTGTTATTAAGTTAGATTTAGATAGTTGAAAATCTTCCAATTCATTATTAAATTCAATTTCTAAATATTGTTCTTTTATAATTGTATTTACTTCTTTTAATTTCTTTTTAAAAGTATTTTTTTGTTCTTCACTTAAAAAAGAACTATTATTTATTTTTATTAAAAACTCTTCTTTTTTATAAATTAAATAATCATCAAAAAGTTTATTTGAACTTATAAAAGAATTTAAGTCATTTAAAATAAGATTTATATATTTATTAACTTGGGTTAAATTCGAGAGAGAGAGAGAGAGAAGACACTTTTTTCCTGTATTTTTTCTTTATATTTGGTTGTAATTTGCTTTATTTCATTTTTTAAATTACTATCAGATTTTTCAAAGTAAAAATCTAAAAAAGAAATTGTATCCTTAATTTCGTTTATCTCTAAATCTAAGTTTTTTATTTTTTGAAAGTAATTAGAATAAGAAAAATTTACATCCATAATGTCATTTAAAAAATTTTTATCTACTAATTTTAAAAGAAAATTATTATAAAAATTTGTAGAGTTTATTTTAGTAGAAAAAATATCTAATTCATCATTTAGATTTTTATTTTGTTGATTTATGTAAACTATATCTTTATTCTTTTCTATTAATTGGTTAGTATTATCTTCAAAATTGAAATTATTTAAATTAATGTTTGAAACAATTTTCTTAATTTTGTTTTTAAATTCAATTAATTCATTTGATTTTTTTAATAAATCAGGATATTTTTTTTCTATCCTTGAGTTTAATAATGTCAAAGGTTTGCTTAAAAAAGCATTATATTCTGAAACGAATTTTTGCAAGTTTAAAGATAACTTTTCTTTTTGATATAAATTTAAATCATTATTATTGATAAATTTAAAATAAAATTTTTCTAATAGTGAATCTAATTCACTGTTTGGTTGATTATAAATAAATGATTTCAATTGATTATTTTGTTTGTTTATTTTTTCATTATTAATTTTTTTAGTAATTAAAATGGAAGTTGTTGTAATCCCTAAAGTTAGAGCAATTATAGGAACAGAAAATACCATTATTGTTTTTTTATTAATTTTCATCATACAAACCTTATTCTTAATCATTTATTTTAATAATTTTAAATATATTATAATGCAAAAAATGTTGTTAAAAACATATTTTTATATATAATTTTACATATTAGAAAGGGAAAAATGGAATTAGATAAAATAAAAAATCTCGAAGATTTAAAACAAGCTAAAAATAAAGTATTTGGACCTGAAGGTGAAATAGCAAAATTAACTAAAGAATTAAAACAAACTACTAACGATAAAAAGGCACAAATTGGAAAAAAAATAAAGGAATTAAAAGAAAAAGCTGAACTTTTTTTTCAAAAAGCTGCTGAAAATATAGAAAAACATAGAATTGAATCTAAAATTCAAAACGAATGAATTGATGTTAATGAACCTTTGGAATCAAAAAGTTCATTACACCCTATAACTTTAGTTTCTAAAAAAATAAGAGAGTGATTTTCACAAAATGGATATTTAGAATACACAGATTCAGAAATTGTTAGTGATGAATATAATTTTGAAAGACTAAATATTGCAAAAGATCATCCGGCAAGAGAAATGCAAGATTCTCTGTATATTAATCAAAATCTACTTTTAAGAACTCATAACACAGGAATAAGTGCAAAAACTTTAGAAATGTTTAAAAATCAGTCTTTTAGTCAATTTTCAATTGGAAAAGTTTATAGAAATGACGAAGATGATCAAACACATTCTCATCAATTTACACAAGTAGATTTTATTAGTGTAGGTAATGTTAATTTTCCAAATTTAATCTGAACATTAAAATCTTTTTTATCTTATGTTTTAGAAGAAGAAGTTCAAATTAGAATGAGACCATCTTATTTTCCATTCACTGAACCTTCAGTAGAAGTAGATGTTTTTTACAAAAATAAATGAATAGAAATTTTAGGTGCAGGAATGCTACATAAAAATGTGCTAAAGCAAGCAGGATATACAAATGATATGAATGGTTTTGCAGCAGGAATTGGTCTTGAAAGAATTGCAATGATAAAATACCAAATTCAGGATATTAGAGAATTTTACAAAAATGATTTAAGATTTTTAAATCAATTTAGAAAGGAAAACTAATGATTTTTTCATATAAAAAATTAAGACAATTAGCTAATCTTGATGCTAAAATTACACTTGAAAATGTTTTAGAAGCAATAAATTCCATAGGTTTTGAAGTTGAAAGTTATCAAAAATTTAATAACATTGAAGGTGTTAAATTTGGTAGAATCAAAAACATCTATAAAAATCCAAATGCTGATAAATTGAATGTTTGTGAAATCGAATTTGCTGATAAAGATAGAGTTATTCAAACTGTAGCAACAAATGTTAAGCAAAATGATTACGTAATGGCATTTGTTCCTGGTTCTACCAATGGAAAAATGATTTTTGCTGAAAAAAAATTACAAGGTATTAATTCAGAAGGGATGCTTGTTTCTTTAAATGAACTTGGTTTTGATACTAACTTAGTTTGAGACGAATTTAAAGAAGGTATTTTTACTTTTCAAAAAGTAAATTTACAGGAAAATCCTTTAGATTTGCTTGATCTTGATGATTATTTAATTGATATTAAAATTCTAAGCAATCGTTCTGATGCTAACTCTTATTTAATAATGGCAAAAGAATTAGCTGCCTTTTTCCTTTCAGAACCTCTAAATATAAATTATAAAAATCCAACATTTAATAGCAACTTTATTATAAAAAATAATGAAAACAATCTTTTAACAGGTATTGAAGCTAAAAAATATGGTAACTTTAAACTAAATATACAAGATTCATTTTTACTTTTAAAATCAGGAATTAAATTAGTTTCCCCTATAGTTGATTTAACTAATTTAACCTTGATTATGAGCGGAATGCCCACTCATGCATATAATAAAAATACTATTAAAAGTCCTTTACAACCACAAATTTTTTCTGGAAAATTTGAAGCACTTGGTAATAAAATTGTAGATTTTACAAACGCACTTGCCATTTATGATGGAAATAATCAAGCAGTTTCTCTTGCTGGAGTTATGGGAGCAGAAAAAACTTCTATAACTAAAGATACTAAAGAAATTATTTTTGAAATTGGTAATTTCTCTATTAAAGATGTAAGACATACAGCAAAGCAACTCAAAATTGATTCTAATTCCTATAAACAATCATCCAAAAAAGTTTCATTAGGTACAATGCTTTTAGGTCATCATTTTTTATCTAATTATTTAACTGAATTTTCACAAATAATCAATCTACCAAAAATAGAGCAAAAATCTATTTATTTTGATATCAATTACATTAATAGAATTGCAGGAAGTGAAATTTCAAAAACCGAAAGATTTGCAACAGTTAAAAAATCACTAGAAATTCTTAGTTTTGAGTTTAAAGGTGAACAAATTATTGTTCCTAACTATAGACATGATATTGAAGATATAGATGATATTCTTGAAGAAGTTTTAAGATTTTATGGATTTAATAATTTGATTTTAAATCAACCAAAAATTAACTCATTTTTAATTAATAGACCAAATATTATTAAAGAAAAAATCTCTTCTAGTGGTTTTCAAGAAGTTTGAACTTATTCTTTAATTTCAAAAGAACGTAATGTTTTTAATCCTTTTGATTTCAAACAAAATATAACTTTAGAAACTTTCGTTTCCAAAGAAAGAGAAGAAATTAGAAACTCTTTAGCAATTTCTTTAGCAGAAGTGATTGAATATAATCAAAAAAGAAAAATCACAGATATTTCTATTTTTGAAGTAGGAATGGTTAATGAATTTAAGAATGTTTTAGCTTTAGCTTCAACTTCTTATCCTTTCAATCAATTAAAAGAAGTGATTTTAAACAATGTTTCAGAAAATTTAACTTTCAAAAGAGCAGAAGATATTAATAATTTTCACACAGGAACAACCGCTTTAATATACCACAACAACACTCTTGTAGGGTGAATTGGAAAAATTTCTCCATATCTAAATATCAGTGATGCTTTGTTTGCTGAAATCAATTTAGATGCTATTGAAAAAGAGAAAGTAATATTTAAAGAGTATGATAATTCACCATTAAAATCAAGAGACATTACCTTTTCATTAACTAAAAGAGAAAGTATAGAAAACGTCATAAATGAACTATATGCTTTATATCAAAATATTTTTTCAATAAAAATTAAAGATAAATTTGAAACTGAGATAGAAGTAAAAATTACCTTAAATATTCTTTGTGATGAAATTGGAATGAAACTAATTGATCAAAAGTACAATTAAAGAAAAAAGCACTCAATTAATGAATGCTTTTTTTGTTTTTTTCTTTATTATTTTTCTAAAAATAATTTGATTTTTTCTACTAAAAATTCTTTATTAAATCCATTTAACTCATAAACAAATTGTCCTGGTGCTGAGTGTCCAAAGTCTTTTGCTAAATGAGCATCAAATTTAGAATATTTAGAAAGTTTGTATCATAAATGATCGTTAGAAGCTTCGATTGCAAATAATGGTTGTTTAGCAAGTTCTAACTGACTTATAAGTTTTTCATCATCGAGCAATAATTGCAAGGATGGAACAGAAATTACACTTGCTTTAATATTAATTTTTTTCAATTCATTAGCTACTTGCTCAGCTAAACTCACCTCTGAACCAGAAGCAAGAAGTGTAATATTTGCACTTTCTTGTTTATCAATGAAATAAGCTGCTTTAAATTCATTTTTTTGTAAATTAAATGATTTCACTTCTTGGCGACATGTAATTATAGCACAAGGTGTTTTTTTGCTATTTAATGCATATTTAAAAGAATTTAGCATTTCATTTTCATCTGCTGGTCTAAATACTAAAT
This sequence comes from Mycoplasma sp. CB776, assembly GCF_054343395.1. Taxonomy (NCBI): domain Bacteria; kingdom Bacillati; phylum Mycoplasmatota; class Mollicutes; order Mycoplasmatales; family Mycoplasmataceae; genus Mycoplasma; species Mycoplasma sp. CB776. The sequence continues at coordinate 15,813 of NZ_JBTGVD010000015.1, read as the reverse complement.
AATTAGGTATAGAACGGAGCATCCCAATTTGTTCAACCGGTTGATGAGTTGGACCATCTCCTCCTACTTGATAAGAATCGTGACTAAATACAGAAATAGAAGGGATTTCCATTAGTGCACCTAATCTAAGAGCTGGTTTTGCATAGTCTGCAAAAACTAAGAAAGTTGAACCAAAAGTAGTGTATCCTGAGTGTAAATTTATTCCGTTGTTGATAGCAGTCATTGCAAATTCTCTAATTCCATATTTGATATTTCTATTAGAATCAAAACCTACTTTAGTAGCACTTCTAAGGTCTGCAGAACCACCCATAAAATCTTCATAATTTCCATCTAAATATTGCATTATTTCAGCAACATAATTTCTTGTAGCAACATTAGTTTGTTTAAATTTAAAATCTTTAAAATCAAAGGATTTTTCCCTTTTAATTAACGCTTCAAGTTCTCTTCCTAATTTTGGATATCTTGTTTTTAATTTTTCAAAATTATTAACTCATCTTGTGTAAGCTGTTGATTTGGAAATAATCATTTGTCTTCCAAATTCATAAGCTTGCTCATTGTATTCAAAAGGTTTAGTTTCTTTTAAACCAAGTCTTTTTTTGTAACTAACAGTTGCTTCTGGACTTAAAATTCCATTGTGTCCTTTTGGAGAGTTTGCAACATCTGTTCCATAAGCGATTGTGGTAGGAACTTGAATATAAGTAGGTTTTACTGTGTCTTTAATTCTTTCTAATGCTTTTTGAATTTCAACTGGATCATTATCTCTTAAAATAATAACATTGAAATTTTGAGATTTGAAAAATAGTTCAAAATTTATGTTATTTACTTCAGAAGATGCTGAATCAATTTGCATATTGTTATAATCGTGAATGATTACAAGTTTAGATAGTTTATTTGTACCAGCAAATTGGATTGCTTCTAAAGCTACTCCTTCTTGTAAATCCCCATCTCCACAAACTACAAAAATGTTGTGGTTAAAAATATTTAAACGATCTTTATTAAATCTTTTTATTAAGTGTTTAGCACTTAGTGCCATTCCCGTTGCCATTGCAACACCTTGTCCTAATGGACCGGTAGAAGCATCGACAAATTCTAATTTATCAATTTCTGGATGTGAAGGAGTTTTAGAATTATATTCTTTATGTGCTTTAATATCATCAATGCTTAATAATCCAAGTAAATGGTAAATGGAATATAATCCCATTGAACCATGTCCTGCTGATAAAACTAAACGATCTCTATCGATTCATTTTGGATCAGAAGGACTAAATCTCATTACTTGTCCTACAAGTGCATAAAAGATTTCAGAAGCACCAAGAGCCATTCCAATATGCCCTTGTTTTGCATTATTTATTCCGTCAATAGCAACTGCACGCATTGTTGCAATAAATTCATTTGCAGTGTAGTCCAAATGTTTTTTACGCATTTTTTACTTCACCTTTATTTTTTTTGTCAAAAACAAATCTTTTAACAAGTCCATCAGTAACTAATGCTAAGTAAGTTGCAATGATTGTACCAAAAGCAACATATTTTCCTGCTTTAGGGATTAATCCTATAATTCCTGGAATGTAACCAATAAAGTAATCAGTATCTCCTCAGTTTAGTGAAATTAATGAATCTGCTTTTACTGAGTTAGATGCTTCAAGTAATTTTCCTAAAGCATTTGTGTTAGTTGGAGTTCAATTTCCAAGAACAAAGAATACAGGAATAAATGTAATAATTAATCCAACTACAAATGGACCAACTATTGCACCAATTATTCCACCTTTAACGTTTCCAAATACTCCAGAAGTTGCTCCTAAGAAGAAGTGAGGAACTAATCCTGGTAATACAACTGCAGGAATTAAACTTGCAGCTCCTAAACCAATAGTAATAGCCATTCCTACAAGTCCAGCAGCAAAAGAAGAAATAAATCCAATAATAACTGCATTAGGAGCATAAGGGAATACTACAGGACAGTCAACAGCTGCTTTAGAATTTTTAATTAATTTATCGCTAAATCCTTTATACATTGGCACTAATTCACCAATAAATAATCTAACACCAGCTAAAACAATTTCTACTCCAGCTGTGAATGTAAATGCTTGAACTATCATTGTGATAACTCAGTTTCCATCGCTTAAAACAGCTAAAGCTTCTTTATTTGTTATTTTTCCAAGTTCAAATAAAATTCCACCTGGTAAAAATGCTGCAAGATAGAAAATAAATACTGTAATTGAAATAGAAACTAGTGTGTTTCTAAAGAAATATAGTGATTGTGGAAATTTAATTTCTTCTGTTGAAAGAACTTTTCCTTTTTTAAGTTTATAAACTGCTTCACCGATTAATCCAGATAAAGCATAACCAAATCCACCAGTGTGTCCTAAAGCGATTTCATCACTCCCAACAATTTGTCTCATGTATCTTTGTTGAACTGCTGGTGAAATAACCATATAAACTGCTAAAAGAGCAGCTCCTGCAAACATTGCTAAAACAAAGTCTGCAACACTATTTTGAAAATCAAAACCGATTACATACATTACTGCTGCTAACATTAAGGAAGTATAGTATAAAACGTGTCCTGATAAATAAACATATTTAAATCTTGAAGTTAGTGCTAATAAAATGTTTAACAACATTGCAACTAACATTATAATTGAACCTAAAGTAGCAATTTCTGGTAATGCTTTTGCTAAAGCTCCAACAAAACCATCATTATTAGGTATAATACCATTTAAACTATAAACAGCTTGGAAAACTGGTTGGAACTTGTTTAGTGAACCAACAAGAACTCCAGCTCCACCACCCATAATTAAGAAACCTACAATAACTTTAAAAGTACTTACTACAACTTGTGAACCCTTTTTTCTTAAAACAAGGGCTCCAATCATTGTAAAAATACCAACTAATAAAGCAGGTACTGCTACAAAGGCTTTTAAAAAATTAAGCATTCATAAAAGAAAAGCCATTTTAATTCCTTTCTAAAATTATATTTTTAATAATTCTTTTAATTTTTTTTCTAATTCATCTTTTGATAAAATGTTGGTTAAAACAACCATTTTTTCTTTTGGAAAATCCAATGTAGGAGCAACATCTGCACCAACAACTACATAATCAACACCATTTTTTGAAAATGATGAAATGTTAGTATGTTCAACAGATTCGTAATCTACTCCCAATTTATCTAAAACTGATTTGACATTCATTTCTAATAAAAGACTTGAACCTAAACCAGAACCACAAACACATCTAATGTTCATTATTTCACCTCGTATTTTTCTATTAAATCCAAAAACTCTTGCATATTTTTAACTTTTAAAACTTTTTGTTTAAATTCTTCATTCATAAAGTAATTTCCAAATTCTTGAATAAAACCAATGTGAGAAGTATTATCTGGTGCTGAAAGAGTTATAATAATTCTTGCACTTTTGTCTTCCTGATTATTAAATACTACTTCATCTTTTAAAATAAGTGTGGAAGTTGCAGCTTCTAAACAATGATCTCCTGCAGGACCGTGGAGCAATGCTATTCCTTTTTCTAAAACATAATAAGCTCCGTATTGTGCAGTTGAATCTAAAATTTTTTTCTCTAATTCTCATGTAGCTTTATTTTCTTTTACAAGTAGTTCTACACCTTTGTGTACAACTTCCTTTCAATCTTGACAATTATCTTGTCATTCCATCATTTTTTTGTCAAATAACTTCATTTTTCTCCTTATTTTAATTTTTTAAGAAAGCTAATAATAAAAACAAAACAACTGCAAAAATAATTACTGTAATAAATGCTCCAAATATTATTCAACCGCCTTTTGTAGAAGTTTTTGTTTCTACTTCTTTTGGAACAGGTAAACTTTTAATGTAAAAGAATTTATTTGGGTTTTTAGCAATTAATAACGATTCTTTTTCTTTTTCTTGATAAAGTTCTTCAAGTTGTTCTAATGACAATTGTGATAAATATTTTTCATCTAGTGCATATTTATAAACTAAATGTTCAATTAACTCTTGTTTAGTTTTTTTATTCATTTTTTCCCCAATTTTTAAACTTAATAGTTAATTCTTGAATGATAGTAATATAAAAAGTTAAATATTTTTCTAAAAGTGAAAATCTTTTGTATTTTAAATAACTTAAAATTAAGTTTAGATTTTGATTATGATATTTTTCAATAATATAATTTTTCGTTTGTATATATGCTATTTTAGAAATTTTATAACTAAAAACAAATTCAAATACTAATAGTAAAATAAATAAAGATAATACACAAAGTGATCAAATTCATAAATCCATAGTAAGTAAAACTCAACCTGTACTAAATAATAAAATCATTAAATATTTAAAGATAAGAGTTATTTTTTCTGTATTTTTCTTTATATTTGAACAATAAAAATTAAAGTGAAGTAAATTAACAAGTGAAAAAATATTTGAACCTAAATTCTCTTTAGAGATAAAGAACAAGGATTTTTTTATATTAATTTGAGTTTTAAATCAACTAATATTTAAACTTAAATTAAATATTTTATTGAATTTAGTACTTAAATTTTTCTGAACAATTACTGTTGGTTTTTCTACCAAATTTAAACCAATTTTTTGATATTTTATTTTTAAGTTTATTTTATAAACAAAAACAATAAAAATTTGGATTATCAAAACACAAACTAAAAGAAAAATCCCTAAAATATTAAACTTCATTATTTAGAATCTTCCTTTTTAAATAAATTGTTTTTTAAAAATATTTCACTTACCTTTTGTGGATTCATTAAAGTTTGACTTTGAGTTTCTATTTCTTTATTTAATGAATAAATATCTATAAATCTGTATTTTGTTTTATTTTCAATTAAATCACTATTAAGATTTTCATCAACAAGAATTAAAATTTCATATTTATCTTTGAATCTTTTCTCAAGTCATCTTGATGACTCATTTAATCAATAGGTTTCTCAAAGATCTTTTTTAAATGATTTATTATTTTTTTGTAAAAAAACACCTTTTTCATCAATTAAAATTTTTTCATAGTTGTCAAGTGAAACACAATCAGAAATTAAATAAATTTTTTCTTTTGTAAGAACAACTCCACTAAAAAGCGAATAACCTTTTTTAGCAAAATTATTTTTTACAAGAATATTGCTTAAAGTTAATGAATCATTTAATGAATCAAAAATCAATAGTTTTTCAAGAGTTTTTTTAGATGTGTTTCCAATTTTAGAAGAATTGAAATTGCTTTTTTTACCTTTAATTTTCTCGTATAAACGTCAAATAATGACTACTAAAAGTATAAAACCAAGAAGCGAACCTAAAACAATTACTGCTATATTAAGAATCATATTTCTCTATTCATCATTTCATAAATTTATTAGCACTATCAAAATAATATATTATGGAACCACCAACAGCTACATCTATATTATTTTGATAAAATTCATCACTATTTGTCACTCTTAAGCCACCATCTGAATAAATTTCAATCGATTTATTTATTTGTTTAATTGTATTAACTTTTGAAAATAATAAATTATTTAATTTTTGTCCAGTACCACCTATTTTATCAATAGTCATCAAAAGAATTTTTTTTGAATTTAATATTATATTTCTAAAGTCTTCTGGATTATTATTTGCTTCTAACATTATTCCAAAGCAAATATTTGGATAATTTTTAGTAGCATCTACAAAATCTTCAAGTGATATTTCATTTGCTGGCATAAAAATCGTTTTGAATCCTACTTCGATTAATTTTTCAATTAATCTTAAAGGTTTTTTCACCATTAAATGAGCATCAAAATTTATATGTTTGAATCTTTCGATTAAAAATTTTGCTTGTTCGAAAGAAAAACCAAAACTTGGAACATAAAAACTATCCATAAAATCAATATGAATATGAGTCATACCAGAATTTGAAAGTTCATCTAATATTTTAAGTGATTCAAAACTATTTATAGCACAAACACTTTGTGAATATTTCATAAAATCTCCTTTATATTATCCATAAATAATTTTATTATAAATGAAAGAAAAAAATAAATTTTTGAAAGTTTCTTTCATTTATTATTTAATATATTAAAATATTATTAATATGACTAACAATATTTTGACCAAAATTAACTCTTTAACTAACGTAGAATTAAAAATTCTTGAGTTTATAAATTTATTCCATGAAAAGGAATTTGACCTTACTCAGCAAGAATTATCACAGATAATTTATTGCTCCGAGGCTTCAATTTCACGATTTGCCAAGAAATATGGTTTTAACAATTATAGAGCACTAACTATTTTTATTAACAAAAGAATAAAAGAGTTAGATATTTTAGATATTTCTACAAAATTCTTAAAAACTGAAAAGAACTTTCTTAATATTTATAAGACTCAACAGTATGCAATTAATTCTGCTGTGCAAAAAGAAAATATCTATAAAATCAAACTTGCTACTAACTATTTAAATAAAGCAAAAAAGGTGCTATTATTTGGACTTGGTTCAAGTGGAAAAATTCTTTCTGAATTTTGTGCAAATCTAAAGAAAATAGGATTTGATGCAACTTTTGAACTGGATTTCCACACTATGTTTCCATTACTTGGAACTCTTGAAAAAGATGATGCAATCATCTGTTTGAGCAATAATTTTAGAAATAATGAAATTTATTTTGCTCTTAAAAAAGCAAAAGAATTTGGAGCAAAAACAATAGTTATTACTTCGAATATTGAAAAAATATTTTCTGAATTAATTGATATAAAAATAACTTATGCCAAAATCAATAATTTAGATAAATTAGTTCCTATTGCTTCAAAAATTTCTCACCTTGTTATTTTAGATTACTTTTTTGATTACATCACCAATTCAAATCAAAAATACAAACAAAAATTAATAAACACTAATAATGTTTTAAATTCTTGACAAGATTTTTTAAAGAAAGAAAGATAAAAAACTCATTCAAACGAATGAGTTTTATTATTAATATTTTGGTTGATCGTATTTCTTTTTGAGTTTTAATAAGATAGGAACTAATAACGTTAATATTGTTGTATAAATTGGAATTGTAATTAAACCTTTTAAAATTATTGGAGTAAGATAGAAGTAGAAATATCCACTAATTTCTCTTCCTTTATTTGTTTTAACAGCGATAAAACGATTGTAATAATTAATAAAAGCAATCGGTCCTCAAAGTCAACGGAAAATGATTATTATAATGCAAATAGTTGCGAAAATAAAGGTTAAAAGGTAATAAATTTCTTTTTTAGTCTTAAAATATTTAAAAATAAAGAAACTAAAAACTGCAATACTTACTATTGAAAAAATAGAAATAAAAGTTAATACTATTTCTTTTGTAAAAAAACTTCTTCAGTCTTTATTAATATTTTCAATTCTAACATTTTTGGTAGTATTTAAAACTTCTAAAAAGTAAATTAAAAGCATTGTAACTATTACCAAAGCAAATGAAGTGATTATAACTATAAAACTTCATTTATTTTTTAATTGGTAAATATATAACAAAGATCAAGAAACTATAGCGATAAGTGGTGGTACAATTGCATATTCAATCATTCAAGTTGCTATACTTCCAACTATTAGCAAAGTAAAAGTATCTGCAATTATTGCAAGAAAAGCACCTTTAAAAGGTCCAAAAACTAAACCTAAAATAATACTAAAAGGTATTTCAAAACTAATGTTTAATTTACTTGTAAAAATCGTTAATCTTAAAATAGAAGTAATTATTAAATAAATAGCAATTAAAATTCCACTTAAAACTATATCGGAAATTGTAATTTTAAAAATTTTTGATTTAGTAAAATACTTGGAATCAGTTGATGGTGTATTTGGTTGTAAATTTGTTGTTTTTGTAATACACCTTCTTTATTTATTTAATTTAAAGTGTTTTAAAACGTATTGTTTTACTGATTCATAATCAAGTTTTATTTTTTTATAAACTAGATCACCTGGAGCTGAATAACCAAAATCATTATGTCCAATATTGTGTCTTGCTAATTTAGCTCATCCAAAAGTAGAAGCCGCTTCAATAGAAATAGTGTTCATAGGGTTTCAAAGCACTTTATTATCTCAGTTAGATGCTGAAATAACGTTTAAATCAAATTCTTTACCAATTTTTAGTGCTGTTGCTAGTTCACTTCCTGTTGCAACTAAAGCGTATTTAGAATTTGTTTTATTCACAAAGTAACTTCCTTGTTTAAATAAGTCTTTATTTGTTGAAGCAAGTGAAGTAATGTTTTGTCTTGTTAGAACTATAACGTGTGGTTTATTTACTGAATTAATTGCTAATTCATATGAAGCAATTACTTCTTTTTCATCAGCAGGTCTTAAAACTTTAATTCCAGGCAATGATCTAAGCATAGCTAATTGTTCAATTGGTTGGTGAGTTGGTCCATCTTCCCCAACAAACACTGAATCGTGTGTAAATACATAAGTTACAGGCAATTTCATTAGTGCTGAAAGTCTCATTGCTGGTTTTACATAATCTGAAAATACAAAGAATGTTGAAATAAAAGGTTTTAGAACTGAGTGAAGTGCAAGTCCGTTTGCAATTGTTCCCATTGCAAATTCTCTAACTCCAAATAATAAGTTTCTTCCTTGTCTGTTTTCAACTGAAAATACTCCATCAGCTCCACCAGCTTTAGTAGAAGCAACTAAGTCTGCTGATCCACCAATTCAGTGTTGTGTATTTTCGTTTAAATATTTAATAACAGCACCTGAAGAATTTCTAGTAGCATCATTTTCTTTTAATGTTAAATTAATAGAAATTTCTTTATTAGCATTTTCTAAATAATTTTTTAATTCTTCTGATTCTGTAAAAGAATTTTGTGCATTTTCTCCACGTTTAAACAGAGTTTCTCTGTAATATTGTTCAACTTCTTGTGGTAATTCAAAATCATCCATTGTTCAGTTTAATTTGGTTTTTAGGTTTTCAAAGTCTTTACCAAGTGGAGCACCGTGCACATCGCTTGTTCCTTGTTTTGTTGCACCTTCACCAATGATTGTTTTTACTTCTATAAATGAAGGTTTTTTAGATGATTTTGCTTTTTCAATTGCTTTAGAAATTTTTTCTACATCATTTTTTACTTGTTGGTAGAAAAATCCAAGTGATTCCATTTTTAGTCTTAAATCATCTGCATTTACTGCTTCAACTTTTGTATCAAGTTGCACATCATTTGAATCGTGTAAAATAATTAATTTGTTTAATTCTCATTTTCCTGCAAGAGATAAAGCTTCATTAGCAACTCCTTCTTGAAGGTCTCCATCACCACATAAAACATATGTATAGTGGTTAATTTCAGAAAATTTAGAATTTAAATGACTTTCTGCAAGTGCAAGTCCTACTCCCATTCCAATTCCTTGACCAAGTGGTCCAGTTGTTGCTTCAACTCCTATTGTATGTCCAAATTCTGGGTGACCTGGTGTTAAAGAATCCATTTGTCTAAAGTTCATTAAATCTTCTTTTTTAATTAATCCTAAAACTCTTAATTGAGCATATAATAATGCTGAACCGTGTCCTGCTGATAAGATAAATCTATCTCTATTAATTCATTCTGGAGACATTGGGTTAAAAACTAAATGTCTTGAAAATAAAGTGTGCATAATTGTTGCAGCACCTAAAACAATCCCTGGGTGACCTGAATTTGCTTTATTTATTGCTGCTGTTCCATTAATTTTTAAAGTATTAATGGAAAGTTGATCTAAATTTTTATTGTAGTTCATTTTTATCCTTTAATTTTATTTTTTATTTATTTTTCCTTTATAAAACAATGAAATATTTTCAGCATCTATCCCTATAAGTAACTTAATTGATTCTCTTAAAGAGTTAATTAAGTTATTGATAATATCGCTAAATTCATGTTTGTTTTCATAAATGTAAAATTGAGCTTCTATACTAATATTGGTATTGGAATTGTTAAATTTTATCTTAACATCACCATCTAGTTTTACAAAATCAGTTTTAGAAAATACAGATTTTACTGTTTGTAAAAATGATTGTTCATAAACAGTATAAATTTGATTAAGACCGTAATTAACAATAACATAATTCATATTTATTTACCAGCTCTTCCAACGTATTTTCCTGTTTCACTTGAAACAATAATAATTTCACCTTCTTTAATAAACATAGGTGTTTCAACTTCAAAACCTGTTTCCACAATAACTTTTTTTTGTGGGTTTGTTGTAGTATTTCCTTTAACAGCTTCTGGAGCTTCAATTACTTTTAATTCAATATTGATAGGTAATTCAATATCTAAAATTTCTTGTTCGAATTTTCTAACAATAACTTTTAATCCGTCTTTTAAAAAGTTTAATTCTCATTGAAGTTTAGAAACATCAATTCCAATTTGTTCATAGGTTTCTTCATCCATTAAAATAATTTCGTTTCCGTCGTTATATAGATAATTCATACCTGTTTTTTCTATATGAGCTTTTTCAACTTTATCTCCACCTGTGTAGGATTTAATTGTTGTAGCTCCTGTTCTTAAGTTTTTTACTTTTGCTTTAACTGTTGCTTGACCTCTACCTTGTTTTGAGTGTTGGGACTCTAAAACAATAAAAAGTTCACCATCTTCTTGATAAGTTATCCCTGGTTTAAAATCATTAACATTAAACATTATTCCTCCTAATTAAATATTATTTTAATTATAATATATTTTTAAAAAGTTTTATAATTTAATATTATGAATCAAATAGGATCACTAGAAAATAAAAAATTAGATGGTTTACCTTTATGAGCAACCATTTTATTTGGATCTCTTTTTATTGTTCTTGGAATTATTTTATTTTTTTATTATCCAAGAACAAAAAGAAAAGCACAAGAGTACAAAGAAAAGCAATTAATTAAATATAAAGAAAAAAACAACCAAAAGAGTGTAAAAAACATTGACTATGAAAGCACTGGAATGTATTTACCAGTTTGAGAAAAAATAAAATTAGTTAGTCCTTTATTTTTTGGTCTTGTTTTTTGTATTATAGGAATTTCCTGAATTATTGGAGGAACTATTGTTTTATAAAACAAAAAAATAATATAATAATAATTAATAAAATTAATAGTTTTCACCTAAAATTATTAATTGATTGGTATAATATAAGGAGAAAAATCATAGGAGGAAATTTATGTTAAAAATTTTTAATGAAGCAACTAATGTAAAAGTTGTGGAAACAGCTGGGGGAGTAGGTCTTGGTGGTTGAATAGGTATTGTTATTGCTGTTGCAGTAATTTTATTTATTGTTGGTGGTATCATCGGAGTTTTAGTATCTAAGAAAATGTTTGAAAAACAAATAAAAGAAAATCCTCCAATTACTGAAAAAATGATTAGAGCTATGTTCCTACAAATGGGAAGAAAAGCTTCTGAAACACAAATTAAAGCTGTTATGCGTTCAATGAAAAATGCTAAAAATAACTAACTTAGGAAACTAAGTTTTTTCTTTCGCTTTTTTGAAAACATCTATTTTTCCTTTATTTTAATAAATTAAAAAATAAAAAAATACCTATAAAGGTATTTTCTTTGGACAATATATTGAAATGGTACGCCCTAGAGGATTCGAACCTCTGACCCAATGGTTAAAAGCCATTTGCTCTACCTGCTGAGCTAAGGGCGCACTGGTGCTCGAAACTGGACTTGAACCAGCACGGTGTTGCCACCGAGGGATTTTAAGTCCCTTGCGTCTACCTATTCCGCCACTCGAGCTTGTCTCGTATTAACATACTTTTATAATTATACTATTTTTTTTAAAAAAACCAAATTTTTTTGAGATTTTTTTAAAATTTTTTATTTGATATTATTTATTATTTAGTAATTATCATAAAAGTATATAAATTATAATAAAAATTTTAAATATTTTAAGAAAAAAGTGAAATTTTTACAATGATAGCAGAAAATAAAAACCGCTTGGTGCAGTTTAAAGTTAATATTTTGAATTTAAATATTTTCGTTGATAATTTCTCTAATTTTTTCAAAATTTATTTGTTCATGTACATCTGTGTTGTATGAAAAATCTATAACTTTATTTTGATTGTTTATCACTATATAACCACGATTTAGTAAAAATACTTGATCAATTAAAAATCCGTATTTTAGTCCAAATTCTCTATGTTTGTAGTCTGAATAGATTTCAATATTAGGTAATAAATTTACTGATTTTCACTCAGCAATAGCACTTGGTAAATCAAGTGAAATAGAGATAAATCTTACTTCTTTAAATTCTGATGCTAATTTAGAAATTTCTTTTGTTTGTTCATCACAAACTCTAGTGTTTAAAGAAGGAAAAATAGAGATAATTGTTAATTTATCAAAATTTTTGATTTCTACATCTTCAAACATTGTGTTAGTTGCTTTAAAAGAAATTACATCTCCTTTTTCAAGGGATTTTCCATTATTTAATAATCTATATTCTTTTTGTTTAAATTTTGTTGTCATTTTTAATCCTTTTTATTAATTTGTGCATAAAATAATTATATTTTACATTTTTTTTGGATTCATACATAATTTTTGCATTACAAAAAGAAAAATTATAAAAAAATCAAATTTTTTCACTCATTTTATTTTCAAAATAACAATAAAATGTTTGCATAGAATCATTTTGATGTTCAAAAATCAGTTTATATCCTTTTTCAAAGAAAATATTTTTTGTTTTTTCTAGATTAATTTTACTTGTTAAGGAATTAAATTCTAATTCATTGTATTTATAAATTTTCTTTAAAAAGTCACGTATTTTTTCAAAATTTAAATTTTGTGTTTTGCAATAATTTAGAAAATTTAAAAACAAAATAAGGTTTTTAAAAGGATTGTCAAAAACTAAAGAAGTTTTTTGTTCTATAGTAATATTCATTTTAGAATCCAAATTGACATTAATTAAGTTACTACCCTCTTTATTTAAAAGTCTCTGTTTAATTACTTCTAAATCTATTATTTTAAATAATTCATTATTCATTAAAATTTTGGTAGTATTTAATTCAGTATTTAAAAAATGACATATAGTAATAAATAGTTCAATATCACTTATTTTTATATATTTATTTTTATTTTTAACATAAAAAATAATGTTATTAAAGTCATTTTCATAATCTATTAAAACATCAGATTTTTTAAATAAATTAAAGTAAAGTTTATTAATCATTTTACTTTTAATTATGCTAAAAGGAGAATAATTAAATTTTAAATCCATTTTTCCAACTATCTTTTGTTGTAATAATTTAATGTCATTATTTTTATTTAAAAAACCTATATTAAGAATTTTAGAATCATTTTTTCGTAGCATAAAATCATTAATTAAAGTGGTTGCAAAATTTTCAACAATATTGTCAATTTTCAAAATTGAAAAACTATTATTTTTTTGAATGTTCTCAAATTCTAAATTTGTTTCATATTCAAAATAAAATTTCATTTTTTCAATTTCCTCTTTGCTCAAAAACTGCATATTTCCTTTATAAAAGCTAATACTTATTTCTTTGCTTAAAGGATTTTCACTAATATAAATAGAATAATCAAAACCTACTTTTCTAGAAGCAAAAGCAAACAAAGGAAAAAAAATAGAATCTTTTTTTCTTAATGTTGTAATTTGATTAGTATCTTTAAATTCAAATAAAGAAATAAAAATTTCACTAATTTTATCTGCTTTTTCGCTATTTTGATTTGCAATAAAAATTTTTTGTTTTTTATTTTCTTGAAAAATTAATTTTTCAAAAGCATAAATCAGTTTTTTAGCTCCATTTAAATCTAAAAATTCAAAGAAATTTGTACTTGATAAATTAAATTTGGACGTATTTTTTATTAAATAATTAAATATGTTTTTTTCTTTTTCCATTTTACTCCATTTGGTGTTTTTACATATGGCGGAGGTTAAAGGAATCGAACCCTTACCAATGGGTTTGGAATCCATTGTACTGCCATTATACTAAACCTCCATAAAATTATTTTATGTTTATTTTTTCAATTCTTTCTTTTGTTATTTTAAAATATTTTTCATCTTTTTCTATTCCAATAAAATTTCTTTTTAATTTTAGTGCAGCAACCCCTGTAGTTCCACTACCCATAAAAGGATCTAAAATTAAATCTCCTTCATTTGTATGAATTTTGATAATTTCTTCCATTAATTTTAAACTTTTTTGAGTAGGATGATCAACTTTCTCTTTCCCTGATACAATAGGGAACTCAAAAAGCGATCTTAAATATGGTTTTTCTTTTGGTTTATTAAATATTCATTTTGCTTTTTGTTTAACACCTCAAATTGCAAATTCCATATCTTGAACATATCTTCTATTTATATTTCTTGGCATTGGATTGCTTTTTTGTCAAACTAAAACATCTTTAACTTCTATTTTACTATTTTCTAGTTCTTTTATTATAAAACTCATATATTTATAAGAACAAAAAATAATTATCGAACCGTTATTATCTAAAAGTTGGACATACTTTGGAATTCAACTAAATAAATCAAAATTTTGATCTCATTGTCCAAACAAAATTCCTTTTCTTGGCGAATTTAGAGTTGAAAAATTATTTTCTTTTGAAATATTATAAGGTGGATCACAAATAATATGATCTACCATAATTTTATTTTCAATAAGATCATCAACTATTTTATAAGCATCACCATTATATAATTTATAATTGTTTTCTTTTTCTTTTTGATTATACGAATTTGCGATTTGTGTTGCTATAGCTTTTGCTAAAAATGGTGGAACAGCATTTCCTATTTGTCTGCAAATACTAGTTTTTGGTCCTAAAAAAACAAAACTATCGTGAAAACTTTGTAATCTTGCTGCTTCTCTTGGTGTAATAGAACGATTCAAAACAGGATGAGAATTTTTTCCATTAGAAGGAGTATCAAATCTAGTATCAATTGTAGGACTAAATTCATTTCATTTTAATCTTGATCAAGTTGTATTGAATCTTTGTTTTCCTCATAGTTCTTTAGGTAAATGATTTTTATTCCCTTCTGCTGGTATCATTTTTAACTTTTCTAAAGCAATTTGTGAATGATTTGTTGCTTGATGATTAAATAATTTATCCCCTCTTAACATCTGTTGATATTCACTTTGAGACTTGAATAAATATTTACTTTCAAAAGAACCTTCTGAAGATTCTAAATAATTTAAATCAGAAATAGCGTCTTTAACAGTAACTATTTTTTCTGTATTTTTAATAGGCAAATTAATGTTTTTAGATAAAGAACCAATAATAATTGCTCTTTCTCTTTTTTGCGGTACTCCAAAGTCTTTAGCATTTAAAATTCCATAATTAATTTGATAACCAAGATTAGTAAATTTGTCATATATTTGCTTAATGAAATAACCATCTAATGTATTTAAAAGGTTTTTAACATTTTCAATAACAAAAACTTCTGGTTTTAATTCTTTGACTAAATTATAATATTCTAAAAATAAAAAATTCCTTGGATCATCTAAACCTTTAAGTTTTCCTTTTAAACTAAAACCTTGACAAGGTGGTCCACCTATTATCATATTTATTTTTTCTTGTTTAGCAGTTTCAATAATTTGCGACTTTACTTCTTTTGAAGTTAAATCACCACAAATTATTTTAGTGTTAGGAAAGTTAAATTTAAAGGTTTTTAAGGCATTTTGATCAAAATCTACAGCAATACTAGTTTTAAAATCTTTATGTTGTTCAAAACCTGATGAAAAACCACCAGCACCTGAAAATAAATCTAAAATTTTAAATTCCATCCCTCTCCTTCTACGTTGCTACCATTAAATTATAAACATTTTTTTGCTTTTTTTAATAAAAATTTTTTCATTAAAAAGTTTATTATTTAAGTATTTAAATAATAAAAAAACTCCTAATCAGGAGCGAATAGTTCTTTCAAAACTGAATAGCAAATTACTTCTCAAATTAAAT
>NZ_JBTGVD010000014.1:0-26798 GCF_054343395.1 Mycoplasma sp. CB776 | reverse complement strand
TATTAAATATATGAAAAAAAAGAAAAAAATCCCGTCAACTGGGAAAGACGGGAAATAAGGATTAGAGTCCTTATTTTAATTTATAAAAAAGAATAAAAAAAATGGCGATCCCGAGAGGATTCGAACCTCTGACAACAAGCTTAGAAGGCTTGTGCTCTATCCTGCTGAGCTACGGAACCACTAATATGTATTATACCATAATTTAATATTTTTCTTTAATTCTTTTTAAATTAATTTCTGCTTTTTTAAAGTAAGCATTAATTAGCATTTCTTCTTTAATATTTAAAATATCTAAAAAACCAAGAATTAAACTAAAAAGAGTTGATAAATTTGTTGAGTTAAACTCTGTTTGAAAATCAACTGCAGCTTTAAAAACATTTTGCAATTGGATGTTAATATCAGTTGAAACTGCAGTTTTTTTAATTATAGGATTTAAATTTAAATTATTAGCACAAGAACTTAAAAAATGAATTATGTCAGCTCATTCTTCTAATAATTTTTCATTATTAATATTTTTATTTTGTTTTCAATATTTGAATGATTGCAATTCATTTGCAAATTCAGCAATTTCGACAATTATTGCCAAAGTCACTTGTTTATGTCATTCAAAAACATCCATTGAAACGTTTCTTTGTTTTATTGATTCTTCAAATTTAGAATCAAGTGTTTTTTGAAAAATAAATATTTTAGTAAAATCCATAATATTATTATATATTAATTTCTTTTTTATTTTTCAAACTAAAGAAACTTTTATTTTCTTTTAATTAAGATTAATAATTTATAAAATTGTTTGGCAAAAAACGATATTATTGTATAATATTAATAATTATGGCGGATGTGGCGAAGTGGCTAACGCATCGGGTTGTGGCTCCGACATACGCGGGTTCGATCCCCGTCATCCGCCCCATTTTTTAAGTTATCTTAAAATTTAAGAAATTTAAAAAATGGTTTTTTTTATTTTCTTAATCATATCTGAAATATAGTAAAATAAGAATATGCAAATAAAACTTGATCAATTTTATACAAAAAAGGCAATTGCTAAAAAGTGTATCTCTAAAATTGATAATTTAGAGCAATATAGTATTATAATTGAACCTTCAGCTGGCGAAGGTAGTTTTAGTGATTTGTTAAATAATGTTATTGCTTATGATATTGAGCCTAAAAACAGCAATATCATTAAACAAGATTTTTTTAGTGTCAAAATCAATAAACCAAATACTGAAAAAATCTTAATTATAGGGAATCCGCCTTTTGGTTATAGATCATCTTTAGCTAAAAAATTTATCAAGCATTCAATAGATTTAAATGCTTCAACAATTGCATTTATTTTACCTAATACCTTTAGTAAAATAACTAATCAATCAACCAGTTTATTTCCAAAAGAGTGAAAATTAGTTACAGAATGAGAATTACCAAAAAATTCTTTTTTTATTTATCATAAGGATCAAAAAGAAGTATATCATGTTCCTTGTACATTTTTTGTTTGAACAAAAATGACAGAAAATAAACAAAAAGATTTAAGAAAGAAAAAACCTACAATTATTCCAAAAGAATTTGTCTTTTTACCAAGAGGAAGTCAAGAAGCTGATTTTACTATAAATGGAAATTCTGCAAAAATTAAATCATTACAAGAAGTAACAAATTCAAAATCTGAACATTATATAAAAGTAAAAGAAAATTATGATATTGAACTAATTAAAAACGAATTTAGAAAATTAGTTTTTAAACCCAAATCATCAATAAATGGTGGTAATTATTGAATCAATCAAGATGAAATAATAATCGCTTGAAATGAAAGGAAAAAAACACGTGAGTAAAGAAATTAAAGATATATTTAAAGTTATTGAAAGCTATAAAATAAGAATAAATAACTTTAGCAAATATGTAAATAAAGAAAGTATTGATGAGCAAAAATTAGAAGATATCACAAGTTCTATTAAATATTTTTTTATTATTTCTGTTTTGAGTCCACAAAGTAAATCCACTTTACAACAAACTTTTATAGAAAAAAGTTTGAATTTGAAAAAATATCACCGAAGTTAGAAAAAGGTGATTCAAAAGATAAAGACAACCATTACTATGAAATAAAATGTTCTACTCCTTCTGCAAATGGCAATATTTTAAATATCGTCCAAATCAGATTACACCATGAGTTAGATTATTATTTATGTGTTTTTATAGATGATTTATTTTATAAAAACAATTTTTTATTTTTATTAACCAAAAAAGAGATGGAAGAAGAAATTAAAATTTTAGGACATAGTGCACATGGAGTTATCAACAAAAACAACAATAATAAAAAACAAGAATATCGTATTAGCATAGATTTAAATGATTTAAATAATACAAACACTAGTAGGTGATTAGAAAAATACAGAGACTCAAAACTTGAAGAAAAATTATTCAATTCATAATAACTTTAAATCTTGGATTTTACTATTAAATAAAAATAAATAATCTTTTTTTAATTT
Organism: Mycoplasma sp. CB776; assembly: GCF_054343395.1. NCBI lineage: Bacteria > Bacillati > Mycoplasmatota > Mollicutes > Mycoplasmatales > Mycoplasmataceae > Mycoplasma > Mycoplasma sp. CB776. Next base: position 24,327 of record NZ_JBTGVD010000014.1, on the reverse strand, counting down.
GTAATATAATTTAAAGGAAATAAATAATTTTAAAAACAAAAGTAAAAATACATTTATTTTTAAAGAAAGGTATAAAATGAAAAAAATTGCTATAAATGGATTTGGTAGAATTGGTAGATTAGTTTTCAGAGCAATTCACAAATTACATAAAAATGATTTAGAAGTTGTTGCTATTAACGACTTAACAGATGCTAAAACATTAGCACACTTACTAAAATATGATTCAGCTCACGGAAGATTTGAAGGAACAGTAGAAGTTAAAAACGGAAACTTAGTAGTTGATGGAAAAGAAATTAAAATTTTAGCTGAAAGAAACCCAGAATTATTACCTTGAAAAGATTTAGGTATTGATGTTGTTGTTGAATCAACAGGATTCTTTACTTCAAAAGAAGGATCTGAAAAACACTTAACAGCAGGAGCTAAAAAAGTATTAATTTCTGCACCAGCTTCAGGGGACTTAAAAACTATAGTTTACAATGTTAACCACGACATTTTAACAAAAGATGACAAAGTTGTTTCAGCAGCTTCATGTACAACAAACGCTTTAGCACCAGTTGTTCACTTTTTAGATAAACACTTTGGAATTGAACGTGGATACATGTCAACAATTCACGCTTATACAGCAGATCAAAGATTACAAGATGCACCTCACTCAGACTTAAGAAGAGCAAGAGCTGCAGCTATTAACATCGTTCCTTCTTCAACAGGGGCAGCAAAAGCTATTGGATTAGTAGTTCCTTCATTAAAAGGAAAATTAGACGGTATTGCTTTAAGAGTTCCAACAATTACAGGATCATTTGTTGATTTAGTAGTTGAACTTAAAAAAGATGCAACAGCAGAAGAAATTAACTCAGTTATGAAATCACATTCAAGTGAATCATTTGGTTATACAGATGAACCAATCGTTTCTTCAGACATTATTGGAGCAACAGAAGGATCAATTTTCGATGCAACTTTAACAAAAGTATTAACAGTTGATGGAAAAAACCTTTACAAAATTTACACATGATACGATAATGAATCATCATATGTAAACCAATATGTAAGAGTATTAAAATTATTATCTTCATTATAATAATTATTCTTAGTAGATGCATTGAAAAATGCATCTATTTTTTTATTTGTTTTTAATAAATAAACTTTAAAATAAAGTAAAATAATAAAATTTGAATATCTAAATAGGAAATTATTAAAAGACTTTTACTCAAAAATAAACGTTTTTTTCTTTTTTTTACTGTTTAAAAAGAATAAAATGTTATATAATTTAAAATATTTATAGTTATCTATTTTAAAGAGGTGAAAATGGTTGAAGAATTAAGAAACCAACTTTTAGAAAAAATTTCTTTAATACCAGGAATTTATGGTTTTTGTAATATTAATACTGAAGCAAATGTTTTAGCTAAAGCTCTCAAAAGAGAAGAGTGAGAAAAATCAATTTTTATTATTAAAGGAAATAATGGCTTAAAAATTAATTTAGCCATAATTTTGTTATTTTCTGTTAGTGTTAAAACTGCAGTTGAAGAAATAAAATCAGTTATTGAATACCACTTACAAAAAAACGAACTAAAATTAGAAACTTTAAATATTCATATAAAGGGGATTAAGTAATATGAAAATTTTAAATGGTGAATTATATGCAAAAATGTTAATTTCAGGTGCTAACAATTTAGCTAATTCTAAAGAAAAAATAAATGCATTAAATGTTTTCCCTGTTCCAGATGGTGATACAGGTAGCAATATGGCTACTACAATTTCTGCAGGAGTTAAGAATATTTTAGAAACAAAAAGTACTAGAATTGATGAAATTTCACAAAAAATATCAAGAAATATGTTACTTGGAGCTAGAGGAAATTCTGGGGTTATTGTTTCTCAAATATTTAGAGGTTTTGCCGATTCATTTGCTAATAAGAAAGAAATTAATAGTTTTGAGTTAATTGAAGGATTTCGTAGTGCTACTTCTAAAGCATACTCTTCAGTTTTAAAACCGGTTGAAGGAACCATTTTAACAGTAATAAGAGAAGTTACTGAAAAATTAGAACAAACAATTACTCCTTCAACTAACATTAGTGAAATTTTTAAAATTGCAGTTGAACAATCTAAAATTAGTTGTAACAACACAAGAAACTTATTACCGGTTTTAAAAGAAGTTGGTGTTAATGATTCAGGTGGTGAAGGACTTCGTTTAATTTTAGAAGGGATGTACAAATTAACAATCAATGAACCAGTTGAATTAAGTGATGAACAAGTCAATATTTCTGATTTTGTTAGTGATACAGAAATTTATGAAGGTGAATTTGGATACTGTACTGAATTCATTATTGAATTAAAAAACCCTAAAACATTTTCTAAAGATAAAATCGTTAATGAAATTTCCAAAATGGCTACTTCATTAGTTGTAGTTCAAGATGAAGATTGAGTAAAAATTCACGGTCATGTTTTAAAACCAGGAATGCTTTTAAATGCTGCTCAAAAATATGGTGAATTTATTAAAATCAAATCCGAAAATATGACTATTCAAGCAAATGAATCTAAAAATATTGCAAATGATACTAAAAATACAGAAAAAAAATACAAATCCGGTTTAGTTTCATGTAATACAGGTCAGGGAATTATAAATGTAATGAAAGAAAACGGTGTTCACTTTATCATTGAAGGAGGACAAACAAATAATCCTTCAACAAATGACATCATTCAAGCTATTAATTCTATAAATGCTGAAACAGTTTTTATTTTACCAAACAATTCTAATATTATTTTAAGTGCTCAACAAGCTGTTCAAACCATTCAAGACAAAAAAGTTATTATAATTCCAACCAAAACACAAATACAAGGAATAAGTGCTTCTTTAAACTTTAATGAAGAATCAGATTGAGATGATAATAAAGAACTAATGGAAGATGCAATTAAAAGCGTAAGCACAGGAGAAGTAACGATTGCAAGTAGAGAAACCACTATGAATGGAATTAAAATTAAAGAAGGTGATTATTTAGCAATAGCAAATGGAAAAATTATTGCAACAGCTTCTAGTTACAACGATGCTGCTAAAAAAGTTATTGAATCTTTAATTAAAAGTAGCACTGAAATTGTTACCATTTACTACGGAACAGATTCTACAAAAAGCGATGCTAATGAAGTTTTAAATTACATTGAATCTAGATACGATGTAGAAGTAGAAATAAAAAATGGACAACAAAAAATTTATCATTACTTAATAGGAGTTGAATAATGAAAACAATTGCTTTTGATTTACTTGGAACAGATACACCTTTAAAAGAAAAAATAGTTGCTGTTAGTAAGTTTTTAGATGAAAATAGTGATTATAAAATCTTTTTAATAGGAGATGAAAAGGAAATTTTAAAACTTCTTAAAAATAAATATATAAAAAACAATCAAGTGGAAATCATTAACGAAATTAATGTTGCTAAAGCAAATGAGAATAATATGCGTGAAGTTTCTAAACAAACTACAAGTATGTCTGTTGCTTTAGATTTAGTGGCACAAAATCAAGCAAAAGCAGTTTTATCTGCTGGAGATTCTGGTACTTATTTAGGTATGGCAACTTTAAAAATCAAAAGACTTACAAATGTTGCAAGAGCAGCATTTATGCCAATGATTCCAACATTAATTGAAAATAAGTTCTTCTTACTTTTAGATTCAGGTGCTAATTTGATAGTAAAACCAGAATACTTTGTTCAATGAGGAATTATTTCAAGCATCTTTTATGAAAATTTATTTAAAGTTAAATCACCGAAAATTGGTTTGATTAATATAGGAACTGAAGACTATAAAGGTTATGATTATCACAAAGATGCTAACTTTTTATTAAAATCAAATCAAAGTCTTAATTATAAAGGTTTTATAGAAACAAGAGATCTTTTAAAAGGAGATATTGACATCGCTTTAGCTGATGGTTATGCAGGTAACATAACACTAAAAACGATGGAAGGTACGGTTTTAAATTTTTCTAAATTACTAAAAGAAAAATTAACCAAAAAACTTTTTAGAAAGATTTTTGCTTTATTTTTGAAAAGAGCATTTAAAGAAGTAAAAGAAAGATTTGATTATAGAAATGTTGGAGCAGCTTGAGTAATTGGTTTAAACGGAATAGTAATTAAATCACATGGTTCATCAGACGCAAAAGCATTTTTAGGAGCTCTTAATCAAATAAAAATAGCAATTGAAAGTGATGTTTTAGAAAAAACTAAAGAGGCTATTGCTTAAAGTGAAAAAAGTTGAAGAATTTTTAAAAAGCATTAATATAATACCAAATGATTTAAAACTTTTTATACAGGCTTTTACGCATAAATCATTTACAAATGAACATAAAAATGAAAAGAATTATGAACTTTTAGAATTTCTTGGTGATTCACTAATAAATTTTAAAAGTACATATTACATTTATCAAAAGTATAAGAATTTTAATGAAGGTGAAGCAACAATTAAAAGATCCCAAATTGTTGATACAAATTCGCTTTCATTGTTGTCTTTTGAATTAAAATTAAATGAATTATTAAGAATTTCTAAAGGAGCTATGGAAATTCTTAATAATAAAAAAACAAATGCTGATTTATTTGAAGCCTTAGTAGCGGCTATCTATTTAGATCAAGGAGATAAAGTTTTAGAAAATTTTCTTGAAAAAACTTTATACAAAACTATAAACAAATCGATTTTAGAAATAAAGAAAGATCCTAAATCTGAATTTCAAGAAATTTTACAATCGATAACAAAACATCCTGGAGAATACAGGGTTCAAAAAATAGGCGAAGAATTTTATGCTGAATTACATTATGATGGTAAAATTTTTGGAAAAGGAAAAGGAAAAAATAAGAAAAATGCAGAAATAGCAGCAGCTAAAGATGCATTGAGTACTTTTAAAAAGAGGTAATTATGAAATTAATAAAAGTTGAAGCACAAGGTTTTAAATCATTTGCTGATAAAGTGGTTTTAAATTTTGATGGTGGAGTTGTTGGAATTGTTGGTCCAAATGGTTCAGGTAAATCTAACATCAATGATGCTATTAGATGAGTGTTAGGAGAACAATCATCTAAAGCACTTAGGGGAGATAGTATGGAGGATGTAATTTTTGCTGGTTCTAAAACAGTAAAAGAATTAGACAAAGCAGAAGTTATTTTAACCTTTGATAATAGTGATAAAGCAGTTTCTGTTCCACACGATATTTTCACCATTTCTAGGGTTTTACATAGAGGAAAAGGCGGAAATGAGTATTATATCAATGGAGAATTAGCAAGATTTAAAGATATTAAAGAAATTGCTATGGAATCTGGGATTTCCAAATCATCACTAGCGATTATTTCTCAAGGAACAATTAGTGATATTGCTGAAGCTTCACCAGAACATAGAAGAGGAATTATTGAAGAAGCAGCAGGAACTTCAAAATATAAAGCTAGAAAAGTTGAAGCTTTAAGAAAATTAGAAACAACTGAAGAAGCTTTGGATAAAGTTAGAACAATTATTGCTGAACTTGAAAAAAGATTAATTCCATTAAAAAAACAAGCTGAAAAAGCAAAAATTTTTATTGAAAAATCAGCTGAATTAAAATCTGTAGAAGTTGGTCTTCTTGTTGAAGATCTTAAGTTTTTTACAGATAAAATGGGATTTTTAAAACAAGAATTAACTAATATAATGGAAAAAAGAGATGATTTAGAATCAAAATTATCTTTATACTCAACTACAATTAATGAAAATACTAATCAAAAATTAAAATTAGAAACAGAAGCAGATCAATTACAAAATGCTTTAACTAAAGTGGAAAATGAAATACATCAATTAGAATTAAGACAATCAAAAATAACACAAAGAAGACAAGATATTATTAATGGAGATATTAAAGCAACTCCAGAAGAACAAATCGCTAGTTTAAAAGAAGAAATTGCAGAAATACACGCAAGAATTGGGCATTTCCGTAGTTCAGAACAAAAAACAGAAGAAACTATTTCTCAAAGTTCAAACGAATTAACTAATATCGAAAAAGAACTTTATAGAGTAGCTTCTGAAAAAAATTCTTCATACAATAAACACGAAAGTGCTAAAACTAAATTAAGAATTTTAGAAGAACACAAAAACAATAAAACCAATTTATTTAAAGGTACAAAAACTATTGTTGAAAACAAAACTTTATTTGGTAAAGGATTCAAAGGAACAGTTTTTGACTTAATAAAAGCTGAAAAAGAATTTGCACCAGCAATTGAAGCAATTCTTAAAAGTGCATTGCAACACATTGTTGTTGATGTTCCTGAAACAGCAGTTAAAGCAGTTAACTTTTTAAAAGAAAATAATGGTGGTAAGGCTACTTTCATTCCTTTAGCATCTATACAACCTAAAGAAATGAAACAAGAACACAAAGTTGCTTTACAAACACAACCTGGATTTGTTGCAATTGCTTCAGAACTTGTTGACACAGATAAAGAATTTTTCAAACTAAGAGACTTTTTACTTGGTAATATAGTTGTAGCAAAAACCATTGAAGATGCCAATAAATTATCCAAACTTTTACAACTTAAATATATGGTTGTATCGCTAGATGGAGACATTATTAGAGTTGGTGGAGTTATTTCTGGTGGAGCAAAAGAAGAAACAGATAATAGTTTAATGCAACTTGATGATAACATTAATGAATTAAAGAAAATAATTCCTTTATTATTAAAGAAAAAAGAAGAGTTCGAACAAAAAGAAGTAGAATTAAAAAATAAAAAAGAAGAATTAATTTCTACAATTAATGAATGAAAAAATGAACTTGCTAACACAAAACAAAAAAGAGTAGATTTAACAGATAAATACGATTTTTTAAGAGCAAAATATGAATCAGTAAGTTCTGAAGCACTTGAAATTTCAAAAACAGATGAAATTAGTAATAATCTTGTTGAATTAACAAACCAAAAAAACGAAATGGCAGCAAATCTTAGAATTAAAAAAACAAGAATTGCTTCTCTTGCAAATGAACTTTTACCTTATATTAATCAAAAAAATGAAGTTGAAAAAGAACTTTATGAATTAAGTAAAGTAAATGCTCAGCATGAAAATGATAAAAATAAAGTTGAAATGGTTTTAACTGAAAGTCAAAGAAGATTAACAGAACATTATCAATTAACTTTAGAAACTGCACAAAATAATTTCAAACTTGAAATGGAAATTGAAAATGCCAGAACTCTTGTTAATGCTTTAAAAGAAGAAATAAAACAATTAGGAAATGTTAATTTGGATTCTATAGAAGAGTGTGAAGAAGTTGAAGAAAGATTCACAAACTTAAAAGATAATGAAGAAGAATTAAATGATGCTAAAAACACAATTCTTGAAGCTATTAGTGAAATGGATAAAATCATTGTTAATAAAATTCAAGAAACTGTTAACATTGTTAATAATGAGTTTAGATTTGTATTTCAAACAATGTTTGGTGGTGGAGATGCACAAATCCAATATACAGATCCACAAAATATTTTAGAAACAGGAATTGATATCATAGCTCAACCACCAGGTAAATCAGTTAAAAATTTAAAACTGTTTTCAGGTGGAGAAAAAGCAATTATTGCAATTTCCTTATTATTTGCAATAATTAAAGCTAAACCTATTCCATTATGTATTTTGGACGAAGTAGAAGCAGCACTTGACGAAGCTAATGTTATTCGTTATGCAGAATTTTTACAGTCATTAAAAGAAAAAACACAATTTATAGTTATTACTCACCGTCACGGAACAATGACTAAAGTAGACCACTTATTTGGAGCAACTATGCAAAAACGTGGTGTTACATCATTCTTTAGTGTTGAACTTGCAAAAGCAAAAGAAATGATTCAAGATGGTGGAGAACAATAAAAATTAAAATACCATTAATTTGGTATTTTATTTTGCTGATATTATATTTAATATAACAAATATCATACATTAAATTTTAAAAAATTTTAAAAATGTTATAAAATATAATTATATTAAAATCAAAAAAGAGGAAAAATGATGGAATATAAAGGAAATTATGAAATTGTAAATAAAAATGTACAAAGAATTGATGAAAGAGTTTCTAAAAAAATAAGTTCGCAAGGAATTTTTAAAAAAGATAACTTCTTCTTTTTTAGAATTTGAATACCAGATGTGGCTGAAGTTTATGTTGAAATATTTAATAAAAATGAAAGAATGCAAAAGATTACTACAATCGGTTGCAAAAGAAATAATGATTTATGAACAGGAAAAATTTCTGAAATTTATGAAGGATATTATTATTTATTTAAAATAAAAAGAACTAAAGATCAACCTTTTGAATATATTTTTGATCCATATGCTAAAGTTTTTGCACCTTTTGATTGAGAAGGAACAACTCAAAAAATCCCTTTAGCTGTAATTGTTGATTGAGAAAAAACATTAGTTGAAGAAATAGAAACTATCCCTTTAAAAACTAATTTAAATAATGGTGTTGATCCTTTAATTTATGAATTACATATTAGAGATTTTACTTCACTTTTAGATCAAAATAACTTTAAGAATCGTTTAGGAACATTTAATGCTGCTTTGGAAAATAATATTTTTGAATACTTAAAAGATTTAGGAATAACTCATTTACAACTTCTACCTATTCAATCTATTTATACATTAAGTGATAAAAACTTAAACATTTTAAATAAAAATGAAGGAACAGGATGAACAACCAATTATAACTGAGGTTATGATCCTTTAAATTACTTTTCAATTGCTGGATGATACTCATCCGATCCTAAGGTTCCTTATGCAAGATTAAGAGAATTTAAACACTTTGTAAATGAAGCACATAAAAATGGTATAGCAATAATAATGGACGTTGTTTTTAACCATATGATGATTAATGATTTATTAGAAACAATAACTCCAAATTATTATTTTAGAAATAATTCTGAAGTTTTTCCTGTTGATTTACCAGCTCTAAATAGTGAAGCAAAAATGGTAAGAAAAATGATGATTGATTCTTTAGTATATTTTGCTAAATACTTTGGAGTAGATGGCTTTAGATTCGATTTATCAACTTTTATTGATAAAACAACTCTTTGCAAAATGCAAGATGAACTTAAAAAGATCAATAAAAATATTGTTTTACACGGAGAAGCATGACCTTTTAGTGATTTAAAATTTGAAAACTCTTTTACTAAAGGAGTAAATACCAATAGTATTAAGTTTGCTTATTTTAATGACACTATTAGAAACGCAATTAAAGGTGCTGATAGTATAGAAGATAATGAAAAAGGACTTATAACCAGTAATTACAGTAAGTTTAGTGATTTTCTTGTTTCAATTACGGGAAATATACAGAAATTTGATTATCCAAATTCAGAGTTTATCGAAAAAGATGCTTATTCAGTTTTTGCTAATGAGCCAAATATTACATTACAATATGCCGCTTGCCATGATGGTTTTACCCTTTGAGATAAAATAATAACCACTTCTAACTTGTCATTTAGCGAAAATATTAATTTATATAATCAAGCTTTAATGATGCAATTAACTTCACAAGGTAGACAATTGATTTTAGCAGGAACAGAATTATTACAAACAAAACCTCTAGATAAATCAGGACAACACGATAATAGATATTTAAAAATTTTAAATAATGATAATAATTTATCAAATGATAAAAATGATTTTGTTGTTGATAATTCATACAAAACAACAGACTACGTTAATGGTTTAAAATGAAATCATCTTCAAAATAGAAAAATTAAAGAAAAAGTTTATGATTTTCTTAAAAAACTTTTAAAATTTAGAAATAAAACAAAATATTTTAGACTACATACCGCAAAGGAAATAAATAGAAAATTAAAATATAAAGAAATAAGAGAAAATTTTGTTGTTTTTTCAGTAAAAGAAAAAACAAACAAAGCAATAGTTATTCATAATTTTAATGACCACCCAGAACATTTTGATTATAATAAATATAAATTAGTTTTATCTTCAAGACACATATCTTTAAAAGATAAAAAAGAAAATATAGTACCAGCAAAAACATCTATAATTTTAGAAAACAAATAAAAATATTTATAATTCTATATATGGTGAAAAAATAAGAGAAAAATATTAGTCAAATGCCCAATTATAGGGCATTTTTATTTATTTTCAAATAAGATATAACATTTGATATTATTTGAATTTTTGAAAAATGATAAAAAAATTTTTTTATTTTTATTTTAGTAGTAAAATAATAGAGATTATACACAAAATAATGGAGTGAAAAATGAAAGATAATTTACAAAAATGAGGGGAAAAAGTAATATATCAAATTTTCCCAAGATCTTTTAAAGATTCAAACAATGACGGAAACGGTGATTTAAAAGGAATTGTTTCTAAACTAGATTATTTATCAGAACTTGGAGTAGATGCAATTTGACTTTGTCCAATTTATGACACAGAGTTTGCAGATGCAGGTTATGATGTTTTGGATTACAAAAAAATATGATCAGTTTTTGGAACAATGGAAGATTTTAAAGAATTGGTTTCTAAAGCAAAAGAAAAAAACATTGAAATAATTATGGATATTGTTTTAAACCACACTTCAAACAAACATCAATGATTTTTAAAAGCTATTGAATCAGAGAAAAACCAAGAACACAATTATTACATTTGAACAGATAAACCAGGAAAAGAAGAATCAATTTTTGGTGGTAGTGCATGACAATATGTACCTTCTTTAAATAAATATTATTTCCATTTATTTGCTAAAGAACAAGTGGATTTAAATTGAGAATCAGAATTTACTATTAATGCTATGGTAGATGTTATTGATTTTTGATATAAATTAGGGGTAAGGGGATTTAGATTAGACGCTATTCAACATGTTCATAAAGAAATAAATAAGGGTAAATTTAAACATTCATTTGGTTCAAAAATGGTTCAATATTTACAAAAATTTTTAAACAAAATTTATGAAACAAAAAATGATGTTTTCTTTATTGGTGAAGCATCTGGAATTCAACCAGATACAGCATTAAAATACGGAAAAGGTAAAGAAAAAATAGCAGATAACTTCTATAATTTTGGTTCATGATGAATTGGTTGAGGAAAACAAACAGGAAGAAATGGTTATGATGCAAATTGAAATACTAATGATTTTGCAAATTCTTCAATTCTTGAATATCAAAACAATTCTGAAATCAAAAATTATATGATTACTAACTTTAGTTCATCACATGATACAGCTAGATCTATTTCAAGATGAGGTGATGAAAATCTTTATTGAAAAGAATCAGCAAAATCATTTGCTCTTTACCAATTCTCTTTAAAGGGAATCCAAACAATTTTATATGGAGAAGAAATTGGACTAAAAAATCCTGTTTTTAATTGCAGACATGAATTCAGAGATGTAGATGCTTTAAATGCTTACAGAATTTTTGTTGATGAACAAAAATTATATACAGAACAAGAAATGACAAGATTTCACAATATAAACAGTAGAGATAATTCAAGAGTACCGATGGTTTGAGATAAAACTGAAAACTTTGGATTTAATAAAGGAACTAAAACTTGAATTAAAAAATCAGGTTATTATAGAGAATCTTCTGTTGCTGAACAAGAACAAAGAAGTGATTCAATTTTAAATTTTTATAAATCAATTATTCAATTAAGAAAAAAATATAAAGAAATTTTAATTAGCGGAAATTCAAAAATGAAATTATTAGATAATGGTGTTATTCAAATTGAAAGATTTGATGATTTTAATAACAAAATTATTTCATTGATAAATTTAACTAAAAAAGAATTAGATATAAATATTAAAAATATTTTAAATAAAGAAATTTTAATTAGTTCATATACAGATAAGAAAGGAATTAAGAATACTTTAAGACCGTATGAGTCTATTATGTTCTTAGAAAAATAAAATGGCTAAATTATTTTATGATACAAAAAATTTTATTATTAGTCAAACAGGTTTCGATCCACTTGTAACTAAAAAAACAGAGTCTATTTTTTCACAAGGTAATGGTTATTTAGGAATAAGAGCAGTTGATGAAGAAAGAAGTGTGTTTAACAAAGAAGATTTCTTTGTAAACGGAATTTTTAATCAAGGAGACAAAACAGAAGTTTCTGAAATTGCTAACTTAGCTGACTTAATTCAAACTTCTATTTATATTGATGATGAAATTTTTATGATCGATAAAAAAATGGAGTATAAAAAGTCTTTAGATTTAAAAAACGGATTACTTTTTAGAGAAATTAAATTTTCTAAAAAATCCAAAAAATTTGTTTTAACTTTTAAGCGTGTTGTTTCACAAATAAATAAAAACATTTATGCTCAAGAAATAGAAATTAATCAAATAAGTGGAGAACCTTCAAAAATTAAAATTTTACCTTTAATTAATGGTCAAACAACAAACCATGGAATTCAACATTTTGATGAAGGTAAAAAAATCTTAATTGCTCCTTCACTTTTACAATATCAAGAACAAACAAATGAATCACAAAGATGAGTGATTCATAATATGAAAGTAAAAGCTTACTTAAATGGAAAATTATTAGAAAGCGGAAATGATGATTATGTTTTAAAAATGTCTCGTAGACAAGTGGGATACGAAATTAAAACAACCATTTCTACAGAAAAAAACTTTAGATTAGAAAAAATAATGTCAGTTTCTACTTCTGTTGATAAAGATCCAATATTAAGTTTTGATGAAGTTAAAGAAAATGCTAAAAATTTAAGTATTTTATTAGAAACACTAAAATTTTCGAATTTAGTAAAAGACAATAAGAAAGCATATGATGAAATTTATAAACAATTTGATGTTCAAATTGAAGGTGAAAAAGATGCTGAATATGATGCATTAGCACTAAAATTTGGAATTTATCATATGAATTCTTTTGTTCCCACACATTCTTCAAATATGTCAGTAGGAGCAAAAGGATTAACAGGTGAAGGATATCAAGGACATTGTTATTGAGATACTGAATTTTTCGTTGTTCCAAACTATTTATTTACTAAACCGGAAGTTGCAAGAAATCTTTTAGAATACCGTTACAAAGGAATTGAAGGAGCAAGAAGAAAAGCTGCAGAAAAAAATATGATTGGTGCTCAATATCCTTGAGAAATGGCTTGACCAACAGAAGGAGAAATGACACCTTATTGAGGGCAACCTGATGTAGTTACAGGAAAACAAGTTCCAATTGCTTCTAGAGAACAAGAAATTCACGTTCCAGGTGACATTGCTTTTGCTGTTGATCAATATTTCCAAGTAACTAATGATAAAGATTTTATGGTGCAAATGGGTTATGAAATGATTATTGATACTGCTATTTTCTGAACTTCTAGAGTTGAGAAAAAAGGGAAAGAATATCATATTAGCAATGTAATGGGACCAAATGAATATAAAGGTAACATAACAAATAATAACTTTATTAATTTAATTGCTAAAAGAAACTTAGAACTAGCTATTTTCTATATAGAAGAATTATCAAATACAAAGGAAAATCAGGCAATTTTAGATAAAATTGCAGCTAAATTACCTTATAAATGAGACTTGGAATTAATGAAAGATGTTAGAGATAATTTAGTACAACAATTACCAAATGAAAACAACATCATATGAGAAAATGATGAGTTCAAAAATCTTCCTTTAATTGATGTTACTCCTTTCCAATTATTAGGTGATGCAGGTAAAAAATTATTTAATACCACTGAAGGACACAAGAGATTAAGTTCTCAACTTGTAAAACAAGCAGATGTTGTTCTTTCCACATTTGTTTTAGGTGAACTATTTTCTAAAGAAGTAGCTGCAGCAAACTTTGATTATTATGAACCTATTACAACTCACGATTCATCTTTAAGTCCTACAACTTATGCAATTAAAGCTGTAGATTTAAGAAAAATGAACATTGCGTATAAATTATTTAAATATTCTTTAAATATTGATATGGGAACTAATTTTCATTCTGCAGATGCAGGAGTGCATGCAGGTTCATTGGCAGCAATTTGACAAAGTATTGTTTATGGATATGGAGGATTTAGATTTTTAGATAAAAAAGTATTTATTGCTCCGATTTTACCTAAACAATGAACAAAATTAACTTATTCAATATTAGTAAAAAATACTAAATTAAAAGTAACTGTTAATAGAAAAGACTTTACAATTGAAAAACTTTCAGGTAACGATCTTGAAGTTTATGTAAATGAAAAACCAGTAATTATATCTAATAAAAAACAAAAATTTGAGGTTATTGAAAAATGATAAAAGGTTTAATTTTTGACTTAGATGGAGTTATAACAGAAACCGCTTCATTACACTATAAAGCTTGAAAAAATGAAGTAGCTAAAATTGGTTTAAATTACACAGAAGAACAAAATAGTTCTTTAAAAGGATTAAACAGAATTGATACTTTAAATGCTATTTTAAAACTTTTTAATGTTTCATTAAGTGAACAAGAAATAGTAACAATGGCTAATAATAAAAATGAATATTATAAAAAATTATTAGAAACAGACATTGATCAAAAAGATATTTTAGTTAATATTAAAGAATTTTTAAACACAGCAAAAGAAAAAGGATTAAAATTAGCAGTTGCTTCAAGCTCTTATAATGCTCCATTAATTTTAAGAAAAATTGGATTATTTGATTATTTTGATTTTATCGTTGATCCTGCAACAGTTTCTAAAGGAAAACCAAATCCAGAAATTTTTTTAAAAGCTGCACAAGGACTTAATTTAAAACCAGAAGAAACAATTGGTTTTGAAGACGCAATTGCCGGTGTTCAAGGTTTAAAAGATGCTAATATTCATACAGTAGCTATCACACATAACGAAAAAGAAAATTGAAGTATTGCAGATAAAATAGTTTCATCAACTGCAGAACTTAATTTAGAAGAATTACTTGAATTATTTAATTAAATAAATTAATTAATTTTCAATAAATTTATTTTCATAGAGACATAAATGTAGATATCTAATTTATGTCTTTTTTTAATTTAGTAAATTTAAATTTAATTATTCAAGACAATAAAGCAAACAGAAATTTTGAAAATTTTAAAGCCTAATTGTTTAAAATTAAAACTAAATCTTTAATTTTAATGAATATTAGCTCAAATATTTCTGTTTACACGGTAAAAACCCTATATTTTGCTTTTTTAATGTATAATATTATAAGTTATGAAAACACAAAAATATAAGGAATTATTAAACCCAAAATTTAATATCTATAATATATATATATATATAGAACTTTCTTATTAATTTTTTTATTATTCTTGTTTTTAATTTTATAAAAAACGATTTTAAAAGTAATTTTAAAGTTGTTTTTTCGTTATTTAAAAAGGATTAATATTTTAAAAAATATTTAAATAAATCAAGATTAATATAAAGTAATAACTAATTTAAATAAAGTTTAAAAAGATTTAAATAAAAGAACCAATTAGATGAAGTATTATATTTTATCCCAAAAGAAATAAAACAAATAAAAGGAAAATTATGAAACGTTTATTATGCCAATTTAATAGAGACTTTGATAAAAAATTCTCTAAAACTTACCCATGAGTGTTAAAACACCCAAAACTAAAACACGGATTAGCTTTATTTAAAACAAGAAAAGAAGCTATGAACTGATTCTTAGCAGTAGGATATGAAAGTGCAATTTGATTCCAAACAGAAAAAAGAATCTTTGGTGGATTACTAATTATGGATAAAACTGAAGATGGTTTTGAATTTGAATTAAACACAGAAAAATTTGATGGAGATATCAAGTATGAAGAAGCAATGGAAGAATTTTACATCTTCCCAACTTCAAGATTAAGAAATCAAGAACAAGCAGATCAATTCTTAAAAGAAATAGTTGATTACAAAATTCTTGCTGATCACAAAACATACTTCCCAGCAAATGATGATTACATTCCAGAAAGAAAACTTTCAAGCAAAGATAGAGAAATAGAAAGATTAAACAGACAAATGGCCGATCTTGAAGAATTATTTAAAAATTCTAATGGATCTTATGCAAAAGAAATTGCTGTTTTAATGGAAAAATTAAGAGACAGCAATTCTGATAAAGAAGCTTTAAGAAAAGAAATTGAAAACTTAAAGAAAAAAATTCTTGAATCTTTAGATAAAGAACCAGAAAAAGTTATTGTTGAAAAAGAGAAACCTGTTTTTGTAGAAAAAGAAGTAGTTAAGGAAGTTGTAAAAGAAGTTCCAGTATATATTGAAAAAGAAGTAGTTAAGGAAGTAGTTAAAGAAGTTCCAGTATATATTGAAAAAGAAGTGGTAAATGAAGTAGTTAAAGAAGTTTATATTAACGAAGATAAAAAAGAACCAACAAAATACTCAAACTTCTATAATCTAGCTCCTTCAAAACAACTTGAAGCATTAGCAGTATATTCACAAAAACTTGAAAAAATTGCTTCTTCTTATGATGAAACAATGATTACATCAACTCAAGACAATAACCAAATCAAAAGTGAATTAGATTTAGTATCTAAAGCATTAGAATCATTAGATCAAGCATTTAAAGATGATTATTCACAAAAACTATTACTTTTAGTTAAAAAAGCAACTAAAGAATCAAGTGATAAATTAATGGAAAAAATTAAAGTTTCAGAAGAGTTATTCTACTCAGATGAAAATGCAATTTACTATAAGAAAAATAAATTATCACACGAGTTGTCTTTCATCAATTATGAAAACAAACACATAGGATTTGTGGAAGAAAAGAATTATAAATATGGTGTTATTGAAAACTACAGTTTAAATAAATCACATTTCTTAGTATTTAAAAACAACGTAGTGCAAAAAGTAGAAAAATCAGATCAAAACTCTGCTTTAACAAGTGGTTGAACAAGAAGATCTATTTGAACAACAAT
The DNA here is from genome assembly GCF_054343395.1 of Mycoplasma sp. CB776. Classification (NCBI taxonomy): domain Bacteria; kingdom Bacillati; phylum Mycoplasmatota; class Mollicutes; order Mycoplasmatales; family Mycoplasmataceae; genus Mycoplasma; species Mycoplasma sp. CB776. The sequence goes on along the minus strand of NZ_JBTGVD010000014.1, from coordinate 7,524 downwards.
TATTTATTGAATCGCATACATAATTTTATTTGTAGTAGTAATTATTCTTGCAATTCAAAGATAATATATAACTTATATTTTAAAGAATATTATTAAAAATAAAATAATAAAAAGAGAGGTAATTATGGCAAAACCAAATGTAAAAGTTCTAATAAGTGGATTAGCATTAACAGCACTTGCAACATCAATAGGAACAACTACAGCTGTTTTTTGAAACAGTAAAAATAATAATCAAAGTGATTATACAAAAGCAAAAGCCGAAGCTAATTTAGAAGCAGATAAACTACTTGATGAAAATAAGAAATCCAAATATAAACAAAGAATTAATTCAGCAACTACAATTGAAGAAATTAATACGATTAAAAAGGAAATATCCATAGATTTGGAAAATGAACTCGAAGTTTTAAAATCACAAGCTAAAAGAGAAATAGTAAAAATAATTGATGAAACTACAAAAGCAGATTTAAATAATCAATTAAATAATGCTACTTCTAGAGATGAAATTAACTTAATAATAAATAAGGCAAAAGCAAAACAACAAGAAGAATTAAATGAAGAGAAAAGAAAGAATCATCTTCGAGCAGATAAAATTCAAGACAATGATATTAAAACAAATCTTAAATCAAAAGTTGATTCAGCAACAACTCTTGAAGAATTAAATAAAGTAAAACAAGAAATTGAAAAACAATTGGCTAAAGAATTAGCAATTGCTAAAAAAGAAGCAGAAGCAGAAATTGCTAAGTTAACTAATGAAACAAAAAAAGAAGAGTTAACAAATGAGTTAATATCTGCAAATACTATTGATGAAGTTAAAGTTATTAAATCCAAAGCAATAAATGAACAGGAAAAAGAACAGGCTCGTATAATTGTAAAAAATGAAATTAATAAGTTAGCAGAAGGAGAAGAAAAAACTAATTTATTAAATATTGTTAATAATTATAATTCAACTTTGAAAGAGATTACTGAAGCTAAAGAAACTGCACAAAATTCACTTGCAACTTCATTAAATGAAGCGAGAACATCTATTATTAAACTAGTAGGACATAGTGAGTATGATTTTTTGAACCAACAAATTGAAACTAATAAAGAAAATCAAGCAGAGTTGAAAAAAATCATAAATGAATCAAATGTCAAATTTAACGAAAAAGTACAGGAAGTTAGAGAAGTTATTGATAGTATAGAAGGTAGTGAAGTAGAAGAGAATTCTGAGTTCAAAGCTAAAAAAGAAGAGTTAATTAATAAACTTTCTTTAGCACCTAATGTAACTAAATTAGAAGAAATTAAAAATGAAGCAAGAGAAACTAGAGAGAAACAAAAAGATAGATTAATAAAATCTTATAAACCTAAACTTTTACATTTAATTTATAAGAATTTAAGAGAAGGAAGTGAAGCTAAAAATCAATTTTCTAACACTGTAAATTCAGCAACTACTTTTGATGAACTAAAAACAATATCAGATAAAGTAAATAAAATTATTGAAGATCTTATACAAAAAGCAAGAGAAACAATTCTTATACTAGAAGGAGATGACTATGAAATAGCAAAAGCCAATGAAATTCTCGATAGTAAAGACACAAGAGGTGCAAATTTTCAAGAGTATGTAGAAGATCACATAATAAAATATGCTATTTCTTATGTTGAAAGCAAAAGAAGTGATGCTATATATGAAGTAGAACATGTAATTTTCGAAAGAAGACAATACTATTTAGAAGCTTTAAGAAGCAAGGAAACAAAAACTATTGCAAAAATAAATGCACTTAAAGAACAAGCATTAGAAGAAGCACGATTAGAAAACGAAAAGCAACAAAATAACCCAAGTTAAAAATTTGAGAATATAAATATTACTTTTTAATCCTATAAATCATTAATTAAAGAATGGATTTATGTTGAAATTCATAAACAAAAAACTCCACTTAAAATAAGATGGAGTTTTTGTTATAACATATTTTATTTTTTGGTTAAAACTATTAAATTTTCAATGTGAAAAGTTTTACAAAACATATTAAAAATTTCAATATATTCAATTTTATAGTTTTCTTTTAGAAGAGAAATGTCATATGCTTGTGTTGAAATGTTACAAGATAAATAAATGATTTTATCAGGTAGCAACCTTTGTAATTCATTTATTACTTCTTTCTTTAAACCAGTGCGATCAGGATCTACTATTATAGTTTTCCCTTTTAAAGAATTTAAATTTTTTAAATATTTATAAACATCTTGATTGAAAGGAGTAATATTATTTATTTTATTTAAGTTAATATTATATAACATATCTTTATATGAATTTTTGTTTATTTCAACCGCTTCAATAGTTTTAGCTTTGCTGCTTATAAAACAAGCAATTGAACCAATTCCTGAATATAAATCTACTACTTTAGCATCTTGATTTATAAAATTTTTAATTCTGTAATAAGCTTCAAGAGCAACTTCTTTATTCACTTGATAAAAAGAACCAATGGAAACCTTAAAACGAAGGTTTTTAAAATTATCAAAAGTAAAGATATTATCTTTTTTGTGTCCTTCAATTTGCGTTTCAAGTTTTCTTATAATAATTTTCCCTTTTTGATTACTAAATGGTTTTATATCTGTTAATAAGAAATCGTCTAAATAGAAAATTTCATTTGAATTTTTCTTTTTTAATCCACCATCAAATAAAGTGATTTTATTTCGATATCTTAACTCTTTTGTTCCTTGAAAATAATTAATTTTATATTGATTTAAATCTATTTTTGCAATTTGTTTAAATACAGAAATTAAATTATAAATTTTGTATTCTTTTTCTGCTTCTTTATTCATATGCATTAATTCATATCCACCTATAAAATCTGCATTTTTAGGGATTTCAAGATTTCTATTTTTATCTGCTATTATTATTTTTGTAACCTTACCTATATAATAATTTTTTTCTTCTTTTATAAAGGTAAATTCCACAGTTTCATTTAAAATTGTAAAAGGTAAATATACAGGTTTTTGATTTCATAAACCAACACCTTCACCTTTTTGATTATAAAAAAATATTTTAGTTATCATCTCTAGAAATCATTTCTTTTATATTGTTAATAATTGTTTCTTTATTAATTAATCAATCTATTTTTTTTATTTCGATTATTTTGTAATTTTTAGCTTTTAAAAAATTATTTTTATCTTTATTGATTATATAGTTTTCATATGAATTATAGCTACTATAATCATCGATCGTAAATGCTACTAATATTTTATTTTTTTCATTAGTAATTGCTAAATCAATATTTTGACTACCAATAGAAAAATCTTTTTTTACATATAATTTTTGAGTTTCAAAAAAGGAATCAGATTCAAAAGTATCATAAATTTCTTCTTTTAATTTATTATGGATTTGGACTTTATTATTATTACTTTCATCTTCATCTTTAAGTTCTAAGTTTAAATAGTTGGTTCTTTGTTCATTTGTTAATTCTAAAAATAATAATCACTTTTTAAATAAAGCAATATCTTCATTTTGATTAGTATTTTCAATTTCTTCTGCTTTTAGAGATTTAATTACAATTATTTTATCTTTTGCTCTTGAAACAGCAACATTTAAAGCGTTTTTTCCACCTGAACGGGAAACATAAGTAGTATGTAATGCGGTAGTTTTATCATAAACAACAGAAATTATTAATAAATCGGCTTCATCCCCTTGAATGTTTTCTATGTTTTTCAATAAAACTTTTTCACTAATTAGAGCTTCTTCTAATTCTGGATGATTGTTTAAAATTTGATTTTCAATATATTCTCTTTGGGAACTATTAAAGGTTAAAAGAATAATTTTCTTATACTTGTTTAGGTTTTCTTTTGTTTGTTCAATTGCAATTTCTGCTTCTTTTTTATTGATTTTATTTTCTCATACACCATCTGTTTGAATAACTTCAATGGAGTTATGATTTTTTGTATTAAATTTATCTATTACATCAAGTTCTGAATTATAGAAATGTTTTGATGAAAAAGTCATTAATGAAGCATAATTGGAACGATAATTTTTATCTAGTAAAATACTATAAACACCTTTAAAAACTGCATAATTTAAGATGGATTCAATGTTTCCTAATTCAGCATCTTCTACATTGCTTCGTGTTGAAAATCAACTTGTAGGTTGCATTTGTTTGTCATCACCAGCAAAAATTTTGATTTTTGCTAAATATAGTATTGGAAATGCTTTTTCAATAAAGATTTGTGATGATTCATCAAGGATAACATAGTCAAATTCATTTTTATCTCACTTACTTAGTTCTGTATCTACTGAAGAAATAATAATAGGATATAATTCTTTAATAATTTGGTGGTGTTCAAGAACAAATTTATAAGGATCTCTATGTTTTGTTCTAACTGCAAGAACAAATTTTGAATAAAGTTTTTTCATCTCCTTATTTTGATTAATTTTTTCTAGTTTTTTAAATAATCTATAAAAGGTAAAGTTTACAAGTTGTTCTTCATTGGAAATATCTTGTTTTGAGCTTTCAAAAACAAATTCATAGAAACTATTAATGTCACTCAATTCTTGTGGAGTTAAAGAACTTAATTTATCGGTTATTTCTTTTAAATTCCCATTAAAATTATGAATTTCTTTTTTAATAATTTCAATATCTTGTTTATCTTCATCAGTTAATTTTTTAAAAATTTTTTGAAAGAAATTGTTTTTCTTTCCTGATTTTGCATCTAAAATAGCTCACTTTAATTTTTTAATATTTTCTTTAAAATCATCTGTATTAATACTAATATTTTTACTAATTTTATATAAAGATTCAATTGTATTTGGAGATAAAGATGCCACATTTTTCTTTATAAAAGAATAATTTTCAATTTTTTGTTCAAGATTTTCATTATTAGCAAATTTATTAAATAAATCTATATATTCTTTTTCATCATCATAAATAATTTTCAATGATTCAATATTGGATTTATTTTCAAAATTTTCTAATATATTAATTAATTTTTCTATAGGTTCATAGAATGTTGCTTTATTCATAGAATTATCATTTAAAATAAATAAGCAAAAAATTGATAACTTATTCATTCTATCTTTTAAAACATCTAAAGCAGCTTTTTTCTGAGAAACAACAAGACCTTTTTTATCAAAAATAATAATATTAGCAATAATATTAGAAATAGTTTGTGATTTTCCAGTACCTGGAGGACCTCAAATTATGGTATTTTGAGAAAGAGCTGATACTGTTGCTTTATCTTGAGAATAATTAGTTTTATTTATTTTTACAAAGTTAAAAACTTTATTAAAGATTATTTTATTAACTTTGTTTTTGTAATTATTTTTATTAAAGTCAACATCTAAAATTTCATCTAATTCATCATTTTCAATAATTTTTTCCATTATTTTTCTTTGGTGACTTCCGAATGAATTAAAAATTCCTAAAACCATACCAGGGTGAAAATGTAAATTATTATCAATTAAATCCACATTAACTTTGGAAATATTATTTTTAAAAGTTTTAATATTGAAATTTGATCAATTAGTTTTTATAACTTTTTCCAATTCTTCAATAGATAATCTAGAAACATCAATATCCACTCCTAGTAAATAATTTCCTTTTTCTAAAACTCAAATTAATTTTTCATTAATTTTAATTTCTCCATCAGAAAATAAAAAAGCTTGTGAATTAGAAATATCAATATTAACTTCTTTAAAAAATAAAGGAGCAAATATTTTTCTTTTTTCAATTTCAACAGAAACAAAAAGCATTCCTATCTGCATTGGTCAAATATTTCTTTCACTATTTAAACTTCTTGCTTTGGTTAAAAATTTCTTTCATTTATAACTATTTTTCTGTATTTTTTCTTTTAATTCGGATTGCAGTGCTTTATTTTCTTTATCAAAATCTTTTTCTAATTTAACTTTTGTTTCTGCACTTAAAATATCATTATTTTTTATAAAAATAGATTCAACTTCTTCAACAGAAGAAGCGTCTTTTATTTCATTTACTATTTTTTTTAAGTTGTTTTCAGTTAAGGCAACTCTAAAATTTGCTTGTGTATAGATTTTTTCAAATTGTTTTTGATCAAACAACTTGAATACATCCATAAAATCATGATCATTTATGTTAACAAAAAGCGATGTATCAAATCTATCTACATCAAATAAGTTGTCTAAAATTCTTTTATAATTTTCTTTATTTTTCTTTATTACATCAAAGTTGATATTCATATTTTTCCTTTTACTTCATTATATTTTCAATTTCTGTTTTTAGGTATTCAGCAACGTTTCCTACTATTAAATTAACATAAGTACTAGAAACTAAAACACCCGAAATTCCTTTTAATTTTTGTATTTCTTCAGCTTTAACTAATTTAGTGTTATTTAAATAAATTTTAATTTTTTTATGACTATTTTCTATTTTATTAATGTTTTCTTTTTTACCAAGAAGTTCAATTAATAAAGCAACATTTATGCTTGTTTTATAACTTTTTGATAATTGATTTTCTGTTTTGTTTTTGGATTTATTTTTTCAATAAATCCAAATAAAACCCAAAGTTATTATTGTTAAAAAAACAATTAAAATTTTATCTTTTGTTCTCATTTTCATCTCCTTTTTTATGTTTTTCAAGTAGAATATAAAGCATTACCCTTTTGATTCTGCTACTTGTATATCTTCTGGAATTACATTTATTTACAAATTCATCATAAGTTTTTTCTTCTATATGCTTTTTAAATAAATTTTCCATTCCTTCACTAATCATTGGATTTAATTTCAAAATTTCTGCAGGGGTATTTCTTACAATATCTTGAAATTTAGAATAATAATTTTCTATCCTATCAGGAATTTTATCAAATTTCATAGGTGTATATTTAGAAATATCTTGTTTTTCAAAAATCATTTTCCTTATCAAACTTGCAGAAGCAAATTCGTTAAAAGTGGTTTCTGAGTGAAAACCAACTGTTCTTTGCATACAAAATGCTTGAATTGGATAATTATTGAAGACAATTGATTTAACATACTCTAATCCTAAAATATCGTTAGGCAATCTTATTTCTTCACCAGTTAAAGTTTGTAACGCTTTTGCACTAGAATTTGGAAAGGAAAAGCCTTCTTTTAAGTATTTTTTAACTAGTTTATTATAAATTTCTTCATTATAATAAATAGTTTCAGCAATTTTGTATAAATTATCAATATTATTTGATTCACTTCCAAAAATAAGTTTATCAATTTTTAAATCATTAATAATTTTTAAAGCACCATTTGCAAAAATATGGGCTGCTTGAGTTGCATATTCAAAAGGTAATTCGACAACAAAATCAGCACCATATTTAAGTGCTTGTTCTTTTCTTTTTTCAAAAGAAGCTACTGCCATTTCTCCTCTTTGCACATATTTTCCAGAAAGTATGATGTATATTTTGTCACTCGGGAAATTTTTCTTAACATATTCTAGTTGATGTTTGTGTCCGTTGTGAAATGGATTATATTCTGCTATTATTGCTATTGCCATAAAATAATTTTATTAAAATCTGTAAAAAAAAGAATAAAATAATTTAAAAATTATTCTATTCTTGAGGTG
>NZ_JBTGVD010000013.1:0-29264 GCF_054343395.1 Mycoplasma sp. CB776 | reverse complement strand
GTATTAAATATGCGAAAAAAAATAAAAAAATCCCGTCAACTGGGAAAGACGGGGTTTCTAATTTTTTAGTCATAAAAAAATTTCTCCTTATAAATATTTTAGTTTAAATATTTGCTATTGAGAAATTTTTACACAAAATGTGTTACGGTCCTCAATTAAAGGTATTAAAAATAGAAAAAGGTATTAAATTACCTTTTTCTATTTAAATTATTCTTCCTTAACATCCGCTTTAAAAGAGTCATTATCTTCATTTGAAGCGTTTGCTTGTGAATTAGCACTTTGTTGTGCAAAAGCTTGAGCAGCTTGTTCTATTTGGTCTAATTTTGTTTTTAATTCATCAATTTTTTCTTCTTTTAATAAAGTTTTTAATTCTTCAATTTGTTTTGTTAACATTTCTTTTTGAGAATTGTCAATTTTATCTCCTTGTTCAGTTAAGGATTTTTCTAATTGTGAAATTAATGTTTCTGCTCTAACTGTTGTTTCTACTTTCTCTTTTTTCTTTGCATCTGCTTCTCTGTTTTCTTCGGCTTCTTTTATCATTTTTTGAATTTCTTCTTCAGATAGTGTAGATGTATTTTGAATTGTTATTGTTTGTTCTTTGTTTGTTTTTTTGTCTTTTGCTGTAACTTTTGTAATACCATTAACATCGATTGAGAAAGAAACCTCAATTTGTGGTACTCCTCTTGGAGCTGGTTCGATTCCTGATAAGTTAAATGTTCCAAGAACTTTATTATCTGCAGCCATTTGTCTTTCACCTTGAACTACAGAAATTGTAACTTCTGGTTGATTATCAGAAGCAGTTGAGAAAATTTGTGACTTAGTTACTGGAATTGTTGTGTTTCTTGGGATTAAAGGAGTTGCAATCCCACCCATTGTTTCAATACCTAGTGTTAAAGGGGTAACATCTAATAATAAAACATCATCAATTTCTCCTGCAAGCACTCCACCTTGAATAGCTGCACCAATTGCTACAACTTCATCAGGGTTAATGCTTCTATTTGGTTTTTTACCTAATGTATGTTCAATCATTGTTTGAACAGCAGGGATTCTTGTAGAACCACCAACTAATAAAATTTCATCTAAATCTTTAGCTTCCAGTTTAGCTTCTTTTAAGGCATCCATAATTGGTTTTCTTGTTTTATCTACAAGATAAGCAGTCATTGCTTCAAATTCTGATCTTTTTAGTTCTAATTCTACATTTATTGGACCGTTTTCAGAAACTGCTAAAAATGGTAATGAAATTGTAGTGATTGATTGTTCAGAAAGAGAAATTTTTGCTTTTTCTGCTTCTTCTTTTAATCTAGCCATTGCCATTTTGTCGTTTGTGACATCATATTTATATTCACTTTTAATTTTTTCTAAAAGTCATTTAACAATTTCATGGTCTCAATCATCTCCACCAAGCCTATTGTCTCCGCTTGTAGAAAGTACTTCGAATGTTCCTGCTGCTAAATCAAGAACAGAAACGTCAAATGTTCCTCCCCCTAAGTCATAAACAAGAACTTTTAATTCTTTATCTGTTTTGTCAAGTCCAAAAGCAAGAGCAGCTGCTGTAGGTTCATTTATTATTCTTAAAACATCTAATCCTGCTATTTTTCCTGCAGTTTTGGTTGCTTCACGTTCTGCATTATCAAAGTAAGCTGGAACAGTAATAACTGCTTTTGAAACTTTTTTTCCTATTTTTTTCTCTGCATATTCTTTTAAATAAGAAAGAATCATTGCTGAAATTTCTTCTGGTTTGTATTCTTTTCCATTTGCTTTTACAGTCTTGCTTGTTCCCATCAATCTTTTAATAGAAGCAATTGCATCTGGATTTGTTTCTAATTGTCTTTTTGCAATTTCTCCAACAATAATATCTCCATTTTTAAAAGAAACTACAGAAGGAGTTGTTCTTTTTCCGTTAGGATTTTCTAAAACTATAGGTTTTTTATCTTCAATTATAGAAACAACAGAGTTAGTTGTCCCTAAATCTATTCCTAATACTATTTCTTTTGCCATATTTATTCTCCTTTTTAATAAGTGATTTTTTTATTTATGAAAACATTATAGCATATTTTTTAGCACTCACAAGTAAAAAGTGCCAAATTTTTAAATTTATAAAAAAATTAAGTTGGAACTCAACTTTTATTTTGATAAATTTTTAATTCTCACTAGATGTTTTTTAATGTTTTCTTCAAATTTTTCTTTGTTTGTTGTTATGTTGATAGTTTCTGTAATATATTTATTTTCTGGATTAGAAAAAAACTTATATAAATTTAAATCAAAGAAAATTTTTCCTCATTCAAATTCTTTGTCGCATGTAGGGCAAAGTAAAAAACCATTACATCCTTCAACAATCAATTTATTAGCATTATCGAAAGAAATTTTATTATTTTTAAATTCATTTTTTACATCCGAAACTCTATGTATATGTGCTGAAATTAAATGTTCTGAAAATTGATAACCACAAACTAAACATTTATCTGGATTTAAATTATTTTCACAATATCAAATTTTTATATTTTCTTTAAAAAGAGGTTGATTTCTTTTTAAGTCTTCTTCAGAGTGGGTTATATCAAAAATAGGTTGAGAAAAGATTGGTTGTTTATTTACTTCAAAATTATTTTGTTTTAAAATTTTTAATAAATTTTGCTTAATTTCAAATAATTTTTCGTTTGTTTTTAAAATTAAAAGTTTTCTCTTAATATCTTTATCTTTTTCAAATATTTTATTGATTACTATTGCACTGATTAAAGAATCTGATGCATTAGCTCCATCAAATTTAGCATATAGTTTAATCTCTTTTTTTAACTCATCATACTCAATATAACTTGATAAATTTCTTTTATTTTGCCTTTTTAAATTTTCTTTTTCTAATTGAAAATGTTTTATATTTTCAAATTTAGTATTCAAATTATTCTTTTGTCTTGCTGTTAAACTATAATTAATTTTTATGCCCAAAGTACTAAAAATTTTAAAATCTTTTAAAATTGTTTTTGGGAATTCTTCAATATATAAAAACAAATCTAAAGGATGTAATGATACAGAAATATTTTTTATATTATTTTCATAACTAAACAACAAAACTGGCAAAAAATTCTGCATAATATAAGTGTTTCTAGATTTTGGTTTACCATTTTCTCCTAATTTTTGAGTAAAATAAATTAATTCATTTAATTCTTCAATAACTAAACCCTGAAACTTTGCTTCTGTATTTTTTCATTCTACTTCATCATTTATATCAATTTTTTTATCTAGACTTAAAATAAGTTTTATATCACTATATAGTTTGTCAGATTCTTCTTTATTCGCTTCTTTGGTTAAATTTGAAAATAAAGACTTTGAGACAAGTATAGTAAATTTTCTTTTATTACATAAATTCTTTTCCATCTTTTTTATAATCTACTCCTTTTCATACTTGAATATCTTTTTCAAACATTTTATTTGCTATTCACATACTTGCAAAAGAAGGTCTATCTAGATTAAAAACATCATAATTTAAATAATCTTTTGTAAAGCACATTCTCCTTTTTAAATGGACATATTGAACTCTTTCAAATTTTTGTAACTCATTACAAAATTTTTCACTATTTAATGCTTGAATTCCAAAAATTAGTGCTCAAGGTTTGTTAAATTCTAACAATCTTTGCAATAATTTAAATTTACCTCTAAAAGGTGGATTGCTGATAATAATGTCAAAATGTTCTGGTTGATAACTGTAAAAATCTTTGTTTTCTAAGATATGAGATGAAATCACTTTGTAACCGTTTTTTTTAAAAACAGTAACAAAATTAGAATCTGGTAAGTCGAAAGGACATCAAATTATTTTATCTTTAGGAATTTTTGCATTATCAATAAAAAATTGAATATCTTCTTTTGTTGTGTATCACTCATCATCGTTAGCATAATTAAACGCTTTTGTAATTTTATTTTTATTTTTTTCAATTTTGTTTTCAATATACTCATCTAAAAAAGAGTTTAAACCAGATTTTTCTTGAATTTCAATATTGTTTATTTTTTCCATTAGTTCTGCTTTAATTTTTTCTTTCATACTTCTCCCTATATATAATTATTATTATAATTCAAATTATTTTTTATAAAAATTTTTTTATTTTTTTGTATGTTTAATAAAAGAAATAAACTAAAAAATAAACAAAATTCAAATAAAAAAAAGTTATCACTACTTTCATAGTAATAACTATAATTTAGTACTCACCTTGCTATATATTGTAGCTATCAGATTTTTTGCATTTTACTTATTATTATTCTCTAAATAAGTTTTATAAAGATCATAATATTTCCGTTCAATGTTCTCTATTTTCAACTCACTCTTGCTTAAACAAGGACATAAATTTGGTTTCTTACCAAAGTTATGTCCTTGTTTATATAGAAATGTTTTTTATGTTTAAAACTGGAAATGTTTTTACAAAGTAAAATAAAATTTTAAAACTTTTAATAAATCTTTAACTTTACAAATATAATTAAATTTTCGCCTTTTAAGTTTTTAAAAAAGCAGTTTTCTTATATAATTAAAATTAATATGGAAACTTCAATGTATAAATCACTAATTTCAATTAAAGAAAAATATAATGAATTAAATAAAATTTTATTAGATGAAAAAACAATGAGTGATATAAAAAAATACACTCAAATTGTTAAAGAAATTTCTTCAATCAAAGACATAGTAGAAACATTTGACAAATATTTAGCATTTGAAAACACTATAAAAGAAGCTAAATTTCTTCTTGCAGAAAAAGATGCAGAAATTATTGCTTTTGCTAAATCTGAAATAACAAACTGTGAAGAGCAAATGCCTATTTTAGAAAAAGAACTTATTATTTTATTATTGCCAAAAGATGAAAATGATGAAAGAAACGTTATTATGGAAATAAGAGGGGCAGCTGGCGGCGATGAAGCAAACATTTTTGCTGGTGACCTTTTTAAAATGTACAATAAATGAGCTGATTCAAATGATATGACAGTAAAGGTTCTTGATTCTACATTTGCTGTAGCTGGAGGTTTTACTCAAATAGTTTTTTCAATTAGTGGTGAAAAAGCATATTCAAAACTTAAGTTTGAGTCAGGAGTTCATAGAGTTCAAAGAATTCCAGAAACTGAAACTCAAGGTAGAGTTCACACTTCAACTGCAACAGTTACTGTAATGCCTGAAGCAGATGAAGATGTTGAAATTGAAATTAATCCAAACGATATTAGAGTAGATACTTTTAGATCTTCTGGTGCAGGTGGTCAATCCGTTAATACAACAGATTCTGCTGTAAGAATAACACACATTCCTACAGGTGTTATTGCTACTTCTCAAGATGGAAGAAGCCAAATAGCCAACAGAGAATTAGCAATGAAAATTTTAAAATCAAGACTTTATGACTTAGAAATTAGAAAAAAACAAGAAGTAGAAGGTGCTTTTAGAAAATTAGCTGGTTCTGGTGCAAGAAGTGAAAAGATAAGAACTTATAATTATCCACAAGATAGAATAACAGATCATAGAATTGGTTTTTCTACATCTTTAAAAAATGTTGTAGCAGGTCAATTAAATCCAATTATCGAAGCTTTATTAGCGGAAGAACAAGCAGAAAAGATTCAAAATGCAGGACTTGAATAAAAGAAGAGAAGCTTTATTACGAGAAAAAATAAGAAATAATTTACCATTAATAATTACTAATGAAGAAGAAAATAAATTAAAAACTTCAATGCCTATTCAACAAATTATTGGTTTTGTTCAAATGGACAGACTAAAATTTTTAATTACAGACGATAAGGTTTTAATCCCAAGATATGAAACAGAAGAAGTTATTAATGAATCTTTAAAATTTTTGAATAAAAATTCTAAAGTTTTAGATATGTGTGCAGGATCTGGTTTTATAGGATTAACCATTTTTGATGAGATAGGTTGTGAAGTGACTTTAGTTGATAATGATGAAAATGCTATAAGTAAAATTTTGACTAATATAAAGGAAAATTGTTTATTTTCTTCAAAAATTAAAGTAATTAAATCTAATCTATTTCAAAAATTAGATCCGAATGAAAAGTATGATTTAATTATTTCTAATCCCCCATATATACCTGAAAATATAAAACTGGATCACTCTGTTTTAGAATGAGAAAATCACAATGCATTATTTGCAAAAGAAGATGGAAATTACTTTTATAAAAAAATTATTAATGATGGTAAATCTTTTTTAAAAAAGGAAGGAATTCTTATATTTGAAATTTCAGATTGAAATTTAGATTATTTTAAGTCTCTTGAAAATTTAAATATAGAAATAAAAAAAGATATTAATCAAAAAAACAGAATAGTTATAATTAAAAAAGGAGAAAAATGATAGCTTATATAATAACTTTCTTAGCAATTCTTGTAGCAACAATTTTAACAATTTCAATCACTTTTATTAGATATAAGAACATAATTAATTTAAAAAATGTAGATTTAAAATTATGAAAAAAATTTCTTATTACAAATAAAAAAATTTCTTATTTTGATATTATCTATTTATTTTTTGAAATTATTTGTTTAATATTTGGAATAGGTTTTTTGATTATTGATTTTTTTAATTCTAAAACTTTTAATATCAATGTTATATTATTTATTGTTTCTATTGCTTATATTTTGTTTTTAACTTTTATTTCATTTATAGTTTATAAAATAAAATTAAAAAAAGAAAAGAAAAAAGCAAACTGAGATCAAATTGAAGTAAATCAAAATGACTTAGTTTATTTTGAAAAATATTTAAGTAAAGATTTTTATTTTGAAGAAAATGAAGTCGTTGAATTTTACAAAAAAGAGGAAAATATTTCTTTTAAACTTTTAAATTATATAGATCAAAACAAAATAGATTTTAATGAAAAAATAAAAGATGAAAAAGAAAAATTTATTAATATAATAACTTGTACTTTTTGATTTTATAATAGACTATACTTTGGAAAATCTTACATAAAAGTTAATGATACAAAAATTTATAAAAATGATAAAGATTTTTATCCTTTTATTCTTTGATATTCAATAAATTTTTATTTAAATAAGAATTGAAATAATTAATCAAAATTAGCAAACTTTCAAAAAGGAAGTTTGCTTTTATCTTGAAAATAAATAAAGAAGTTTTATTGCATTTATTCAATTTTTTTAAAAAAATAAAATATAATTATTTATAAATTAATAACTAAGGAGAAACAATGAAAAAAATAAGAACTAGATATGCACCAAGTCCAACAGGATATCTCCATATAGGTGGAGCAAGAACAGCTTTATTTTCATACTTATTTGCTAAGCATTATAGTGGAGAATTTGTTTTAAGAATTGAAGATACTGATGTTTCGAGAAATGTTGAAGGAGGAGAAGAATCACAATTAAATAATCTAAAATGATTAGGTATTATTCCAGATGAATCACCAATAAATCCTAATTCAAAATACGGAAAATACAGACAAAGTGAAAAACTTGATAGATACAATGAATTAGTAGATTGATTAATTTCTAAAAACCTTGCTTATAAAGCATATGATACTTCAGAAGAATTAGATCAACAAAGACAAGAACAAGAAAAACAAGGAATTTTCAGCTTTAGATATGATAGAAATTGGCTAAAAATTTCTGAAGAAGAAAAAGAAACAAGAGAAAAAAATAAAGAATATTCAGTAAGATTAGCTCTTAAACCTAATAAAGATTACGCTTGAAATGATATTGTAAGAGGACAAATTTCTGTAAATTCAAACGATATTGGTGATTGAGTAATAAAAAAATCTGATGGATTTCCAACTTATAATTTTGCAGTTGTAGTTGATGATCATGATATGGAAATCACCCATGTTTTAAGAGGTGAAGAACATATTACAAATACACCTAAACAACTTGCGGTATATGATGCTTTTGGTTGAGAAACACCAAAATTTGGACACTTAACAATAATTACTAATATGGAAGGAAAAAAACTTTCTAAAAGAGATTTAAGTTTAAAACAGTTTATTGAAGATTATAAAAATGAAGGTTATATTTCTGAAGCTATTTTTAACTTCTTAGCATTACTTGGATGAACAAGTGAAGATGCACAGGAAATCTTAAGTCACAAAGAATTAATTGAAAAATTTGATGAAAATAGATTGTCTAAATCTCCTTCAAAATTTGATATTAAGAAAATGGAATGATTTTCTAAACAATATATGAAAAATCAAAGCAACACTATTTTAAAAGAACAATTACAACTAAATAGTGATTCTGATTGAAATGAATTATTTGTAGAAACATATAAACAAAGTGCTGCTACTTTAAATGAAATTAAAAATAATTTAAGAATTTACAAGTTTCCAAAAGATTTAACAGAAACATTTATAAAGGAAAACCCTATAAATTTAGAAGTTATTTTTGTTTTTTACAGTCATTTAAATAATTTAAATTTTTCAATTGATAATATTCAAAAAGCAATAGATTTAACAAAAGAACAAACAAAATTATCTGGAAAGAATTTATTTTTACCAATTAGAATTGCTTCCACTCTTGAACAACATGGACCAGAATTAGCAAAAAGTATTTATTTATTTGGAGAAAACATTATTAAAGAGAGATTGAAAAAATGACTATAAAATTTGTTTCAACAATTATCAAGGATGATGATAAAAAAGTAATTGAATTTATTTCTCCTTTAGAATTAGATAAATGAGAAGAATTTGATGCATTTATTTTTAAAGATCCAAATACAAATATTGCTATAAGAATTGAAGTTTCAAAAAACAAAGTTAATATTTTTCAAAGTCATGCAACTGTTAATTTAGAGTTAAATAAAGAAAAAGTATGTCCTTTTAAAACTGAATATGGTGAGTTAGATTTCATTTATAAAATGACAAAATTAGAAAGAGAAGAAAATTTTATTTCCTTTTATTACGATTTATTTTCTGCTAAAGAAGAATACATTTCAAGTTTTCAAATAGAATTATTTATAAATAGATAAAATGAAAAAATGAATTAAATGATTTTCTTTTCTTTCTTTACCTTTAGTTTTTACTTCATGTGGTTCAAAACAAACACATCAAGAACCTATTACAAAACAGACACAACAGGAACAACCGTCAAAAGAGAATATTAACTCTTCTATTCCAAGTAACGATGAAAAAGGACAAAAAGAATACAAAAAAAATAATGATTTAAACAAAAAAACAGATAATAATCAAGAATTATGATTTGATAAAATAAGAATTGGTCATTGAAATATTTTAAATCACACTGGAAAACAAGATTGAAAAAATGAAGCAATAGCAAAAATTATTAATCATGAAAATCTTTCCTTAGTTGGTTTAACTGAAGTTACAATTGATAATGAAAATAATGAACTTGCTGTTTCTAAAATAATTGAAAAATTAAAAGAATATGATCCTGATGGAGATTGAAAATATTTATTAAGTCCTAAATTATTTGGTAAAGGTAAAGAATCACAGCAAGAATATATAGGTATAGTTTATAAAAATAAATTTTTAGAACCAATTCCATTTGCTGGATATCAAAACAATAAAAACCCTTATTTAGGAATTCCTTATCCAAACCCAGAATTTACTTCTTACTTTAATAAAAAAGAAAAAACCGTTTATGCAAGACCGCCATATGGAGCACATTTTAGAGTTAAAAATCAAAAACATAATGATTTTACCGTAGTATTCTCTCACTTTGATTCTCCAGGACAAAAAAGAGGTGTTGAACCAGCAGCGAGCGGTTATTCCGGTCAAGGTCAATTTGAAATAAATGAAGCTAAAGAGTTAAAAAATGTTTTAAATTGATTTGATTTACAAGATGGCAAAAATAACGATATTTTCTTTATGGGAGATACAAATATAAAGGAAAATAACGGAGGAAAAGCATTTGATTTAACAATTAAAGCAGGTTATAAAACATTACTTGATTGAAATTTAGAAACAAGTCTTGGCAGATCTCGACAATGATCAGAACCATATGATAAAATCCTTTATAAAGGTGATTTAAAAACTTCTAACGCTCAAAGATTTGATATATTTTCTGTCTTTAAAAAAAATATTATTGAAGAAAAAGAATGAAAGAAAAAAGTTGATAAAAAACCTTCAAAGGATAACTTACAAAATTGAATTTTAAAAATTAGCGATCACACCTTAGTTTATACAGATTTAGATGTATCAAAAGATGACATAGACGAATAATAATATACAAAATTTTAGCACTCTAATATAAAATGTGCTAAAATTTTATTTATGAAAAAAAGAGATTATTATGAAGTATTAGAAATAAATAAAAACGCAACAGATAAAGAAATAAAAATAGCTTATAGAAAATTAGCTATGAAATATCACCCAGATAAAAATAAAGAAACAGATGCAGAAGAGAAATTTAAAGAAGTAAATGAAGCATATGAAGTTTTATCAAATCCAGAAAAAAGAGCACAATATGATCAATATGGTCATGATGCTTTTGATCCAAATGCACAAGCAGGCTTTGGTGGATTTGGAAATTTTGGTGGATTCAGTGGATTCAGTGACTTTTTTGGAGATATTTTTGGTGGATTTGGCAGAAGAAAATCAAGAGAAAATTATCCAGAAGACGGTTCGGATTATAAAATTGAATATTCAATAAGTTTTCTTGAATCAATTTTAGGAACAAGCATAAAGAGAAAATTTGATAAATATAGCACATGTAATAATTGTCACGGTAGTGGAGCAAATTCTACAGCAGATATTAAGCAATGTAGTACTTGTGGTGGAACAGGAAGCGTTACAAAAGTTATTAAAACACCTTTTGGAGCAATTCAAAATAGTGCAACTTGTTCTGATTGTTCTGGTAAAGGAAAAAGAATTCAAAAATTATGTAAATTATGTTCTGGTAAAGGAATTATAAAAGAAAGTAAAGAGTTGACAGTTTCTATCCCTGCAGGTATTAAAGAAGGGCAATCTGTAGTTTTAAATGGATATGGTGGTCCTGGATTAAATGGTGGGCAAAATGGAGATTTATATATAGAAATAACTGTTAGAGATCATACGCATTACACAAGAGTTGGTGATGATATTCATTTAACTGTGCCAGTTTCTGTAATTGATATTATTTCTGAAAATCTTATCACAATTCCAACACCATATGGAAATGAAGAGATTAGAATGAATAATTCTTATAAATCAGGTGATGTATTAACTGTAAAAAATAAAGGTTCTAAAAATCCAAAAAATAATTCTTATGGAAACTTAAAAATTCACTTACAATTATATGTTCCAAAATTATCAAATTCAGAGAAAAAAGCAATGGAATCAATTTTTTCAGGTGTAAAAGATGATCGAAAAAATAAATGATTGAAAGATTTTGATTAATGAATGAAATTGACAAATATAAAGATGTATTTATTACTACAACCGATACAGTTGTTGGTATAGGAATTCCTGTAAAAACAAAAAAAATAGATCTTTTATATGAACTTAAACAAAGAGATATAAATAAAAAAATAATAATTTTAGTTGCTTCTATAGACCAAGCAAGAGAATTTCAAGAATGAAATTCACAAGCAGAGGAACTGGCTAAGAAATTTTGACCTGGAAATATAACTTTAATTGTTAATAATCAAGGTTTTAGAATGCCAAATCAAAAAGGATTACAGGCGTTTTTGGAAAAAACTGGTCCTTGCTGAGTAACAAGTGCAAATATTTCTGGTCAAAAAAATTTAACCCTAAAAGAAGCACAAAAAGTTTTTAATAAAATAAAACAAGTTTATAATTTTGGAGAAGGAAGCAACGAACCTTCACAAATTATAAAAGTAGAAACATTGGAAAGATTAAGATAGTATGGAAAAAATTAGAGTAGCATTCGCAAGCGATCATGCTGGTTATGATTTAAAAGTAAAAGTTTTAGAATATGTAAAATCCAAAGGATATGAAGTGGAAGATTTAGGTCCTTTTAACGGAGTAGAATCAGTATCCTATGCTACATATGGTAAAAAACTTGGAAAATATTTACAAAGCAAAAAAGCAGATATTGGAATGGGTTTTTGTGGAACAGGACTAGGAATTTCATATGCTTTAAATAGATTCAAAGGAGTTAGAGCAGCAAGAATTACAAATGTTAATGATGCTTATTTAGCAAAATTACACAATAACGCAAATGCAATCGCTTTAAGTGGTAGATTTACAACTTTTGAAGAAGCAAAAAAAATGGTCGATGAGTATTTTGAAACGAAATACGAAGGTGGAAGACATCAAGCAAGAATTGATGAGTTAGATAAATTAGACTAAATTTTAATTTAAAAAAGCAAAATATGGTAAAATTTCAATTGCAATATTTATATTGCCTTAGTGGAAGAGAAATCGTTATTACCACCAAGAGAAAGAAAGGAAGCTCGCAATGGCAAAAGAAATAGTTCGTGTTGCTAAATTGCAATTTAATGCTGGACAAGCTAAACCTGGTCCTGCATTAGCTGGTTTAGGTATTGTTATGCCTGAATTTACAAAGCAATTTAACGATCAAACAAGAGATAGAGGGAGCGAACCAGTTCCTGTAGCTATCACAATATATAAAGATAAATCATTTGATTTTAAATTATTCACTTCACCTGCTTCATATAAAATTAAACAAGCAGCAAAAATTCAATCAGGTTCTTCAAATTCTAAAACTAAAATTGTTGCTACAATTACTTTAGAACAATTAAAAGAAATAGCACAATACAAATTAGTTGATTTAAACACAGACTCATTAGATAAAGCTATGCAAACAATCGCAGGAACAGCTAAAAATATGGGTGTTTTAGTTGAAGGTTGAGACGATGTTGTAGCTGCTAAAAAAGAAGCTGAAAAACAAGCTAAAGCAAATGCAAAAGCTGCTGCTTCAGCTGCTAAACTAGAAGAAGATGCAAAAGCTGCTGCAGAAAATAAAGGTTTTGTAGATGCAGAAGTTATAAAAGAAAAACAAGAAAGTGAAGAAAACTAATATGAGAAAAATTGGTAAAAAACTTCAATCTGCAAGAGAACTTGTAGAAAAAGATAAAGTTTATTCTTTAGAAGATGCAATGGAGTTAGTAAAGAAAACTTCATATGCAAAATTTGATGCATCAGTAGATTTAGCAATTAGATTAAATTTAGATACAAGAAAAGCAGATCAACAATTAAGAGGGGCTGTTGTATTACCTAACGGAACAGGAAAAAATATTAGAGTTTTAGTAGCAACAGATAATCCCGATATGCAAAAATCTTCAAAAGAAGCAGGAGCCGATTTAGTTTATACAACAGGTGAATTAGAAGAAGCTTTAAAAAATGATGTATTTGACTTTGATGTAATGGTAGTTGATCCAAAAATGATGCCTGTTTTAGGTAAATATGGTAAAAAACTTGGACCAAAAGGATTAATGCCTAACCCAAAAACTGGAACAGTTACTCCTACACCTTCAAAAGCTGTAGAAGAACTTAAAAAAGGTAAAGCAAACTATAGAGCAGATAAATCTGGTATTGTTCACTCATTAATTGGAAAAACTTCAATGAGTGCACAAGCATTAGCAGAAAATGCACAAACATTAATTTCATTAATTAAAAAATTAAAACCAAGTGTTGTTAAAGGTGCATATATTTTAAACTTAACAGTTTCTGCTTCAATGGGACCTTCAATTAAAATCAAGTTTGATTAATAATATACAGAAATTTCCTATAAATTAGGAAATTTTTCTTTCTTATTTTTTTAAAAATACATTATAATAATTGATATGATTCAATGATTCCCAGGCCATATGGCAAAAGCGATGAAACAAATACAAGAAAAACAAGTTTTAGCAGACTTGTTTTTAATTGTTTTAGATGGTAGAGCTCCAATAAGTAGTTACAATGAAGAATTTGATAAAATATCCCCTTCTAAGCCTAGGTTGTTTGTAATTACAAAAAGTGATATGTCAGATAGAAGTAAAATAAATAAAATTTTATCAAGATTTAATAGTGAAAATTCAAAAGTAATTTTTGTTAATTTAAAAGAAAATAGCAGCAAAAAAATAATTTTAAAAGCTATTAATGACCGATTGGAAGATAAGAGAAAAAAAGATTCTGCAAAAGGTTTACTAAAACCACGATTAAGAGTTTTTATTATGGGTGTTCCTAATAGTGGAAAATCTACATTAATTAATTTAATTTCAAATGCAAAAACTAAAGTTGGAGATATGCCAGGAGTAACAAAAGGACAACAGTGGATAAATGCAGGTGATATACAATTATTAGATACTCCTGGTATTTTATGACCTAAATTTCAAGATGAATTAATAGGGATAAAGTTAGCTATAATCGGTTCAATTAAACCTGAAATAATACCAAAAAAAGATTTTTTTAATTTCGGTTATAAACTTCTTTCTGAATATTATCCAAATAAAATTATTGACTTAGGTTTAACTCCTTCAACCGATGAAACAGAAATTTATAATAATTTATACAAGCTAGGAAAAATTAAACTTTTTCTAACTAAAAATAATCAACCAGACTTAGAAAAAACTATGCAATGATTTATAATATATTTACGAAAACTTACAAATGTTACATATGATTAGAAAGGAAAAATGAATAATAAATTACTTGTTTTAGTTCAAGATGATTTTCAAGATTTTGAATTAACTGCTGTAACTACAACTTTAGAAAGAGCGAAAACTTTTTCTGAAATAATTTTTTATAATAATAACGAATCAAGAGAATATATAGGACAACACAAAATTGTAAAAATACAAACTAAAAAAGAAATTGATTTAAGTGAATTTTCAGCTATTTTTATTCCAGGCGGTAAGGGAGCAACTTATTTAAGAAAAGATTTTAAAAATTTAAATATAGTCAATCATTTTTTAGAAAATAAAAAATGAATTTTTGCTATTTGTGATGCACCAAATGCTCTTTTTGAAACAAAAATTTTTGATGATAAAACTGAATATGTAGGTTTTCCAAATGAATCTAAAAAAGGGGAAAAATTCCAAGACAAAAACATAGTGCATTTTGATAAAATTATAACCGCTAAAAGTGCTTTTTATTCATTGGAATTTTCACTAAAAATAATTGAAATTATTCAAGGAATTGAAATTAAAAAACAAATTTTAAAACAACTAACAGGATAAAAAATAAACATAATTTTTATAGTTTTAAATTAAAACATTTTAATATGACAACTATCAATAAGAAATATAAAAATTTAATTTCAATATTTAGTTCAAAAAACCAAAAAGTGTCAAAAATATTAGGAAAATTGCCCTATTTTTCCTAATTTTTTCCTTTTTTTATGATTTTTTTAAAAATATTTAAAAATTATAATGGGTAGAATATTAAAAAATTACCCAAAAAAGGAGAAAAAAAACATGGCAAAATTACATAGAATCATTACTTTCGTAGAGAAAAGAAAATTTATGGAATTAATTATTTTAATGCATAATAAATTAAAACTAGAACAAAGTTTAGAAATAAATTTAGATCCAAATAATCAAAATAAAATTGTTGCTGAAAAACCAGTTTCTATTTTTGAAAAAATAATGGACTTAATTGAACCAGAATATTCTTATATTTTAAGAAAAGAATTTCTTGAAAATAACAAAAACTGATTTAAAAAACATTGATCAAAAAGTACATACTATAAAAATATCAACAAAGCAATCGACAGATTCTTATTTTACTTATATGGACAATATCCAGCATCTATCTGAGTATAAAGAAATAAATGAAATAGAATCAGTTTTTGAAGTTAAAAAAAGTAAAATCATTTCTAAAAATACACCAATGGGTGAAAGACATTTTATAGAAATCAAAAGAAACATTATTGATGATACATTTTCAATTAAATCTACATATTTTTCTAGAAATCAAAAGAAAGTAGAATTTAGTATCCAATTAAATAACCAACCTTTAGATTTTTCTGTAATTAAAGAGATAAATGAGGAATCTTATGAAAATTTTATAATTCCGTTTTTGGAATTTAAAAAAAATACTTTTTCAGATATTAAAACTTTAAGTTTAATTAGTTCAATAGAAAATAAGAAAGAAGATCCTTTAATTGTAACTCAATTAAAATTAGTTAAAAATCCACTTTTACAAAAAGATTTTTTTGTAGATGATAGTATTATATTTAAATCAGTTAAAGCCCTTAGAACTTCAAGTTTTGCAAACACAATAAATGATAAATATCAAAATTCTTATGATAAATTACTTTATAACAATTTAGTATTTTATCCTACAAAACTAAAATTAGGAGAATACAACGAAACATTATTTGATGTAGTTGCATATAACGATGCATATAATGAAGAACTTATAGAAAGAGATTTAAATTTAAAACCTAAGTTTGTTGAAAACTTACCAATCGAAAATCAAGAAAAACTAAATTTATATTTTGAAAAAAATGATAAAGTTGAGTTTATTAATGGTAAAAAAGTTATAGGAAAAATCAAAATTGTAGATAATACATATTATGATTTTGAGAAAAAAACCACTGTAAAGGGCATAAATAGTTATTCTAAGCGAGGTTTTATTATTCCCTATAATTTCTCAGGAGAAATCTTTCCACGCATTAAAATTGATATAAATAAAGATTTCGAAGACATCACTTTGAGTTATAAACAAAAAATTAAACATAAATTTTTAGATAAAAATGATGGAAAAGTAAAATTTTATATTTCTAGTTATAAAGAACCTAGAATTTCAGAAGTGGATCATTATCTAATAAAAAATAGTCAATTTAAATTTTTATTAGATACTACAATTACTCTTGATGGATTAAAAAAATTATACAAAAAAGATGAAGAAGAAATTGTCGAAAATAAAGGAAATTCTCTTTAAAAAGAAAAAAATAATTTTATACTCTTCTCTTTCTGTTGCTTCTGTTATTGCTATAACTATCCAAGTTATATATTTAGCTTTAAAAAGCGAAGATTCTTCAAAAAATAAAAAAATTACAAATAATAACGAATCATTTTTCTTAACTGAAAATGATATTTTCCCAGAAGTTGATGCAAGAGAATATTATGATTATATTGAAATTGAAAATGGAGAACCTGTAATAAATGATAAAATGATTTCTTTTTTTATAACAGATATTATAAAAAGACTTGGTGTGTCTTATGGTGATATAAAGTTCAATTACAAATACGAAAATAAAAAAAGTGTTTTAGTAGAGTTTATTTGGATTAATGAAGATCTAAAAGTTTATAAAAATTATCATTTAAATATAGAAAATAATGATATATAATTTATTTTATGAAAGATTTCGTTTTTGAAAAATTAAAAAAAATTACAAATAAAAAATTCACTGAAGAAAGTGATATTTTTGAAATTGGAGTTGATTCTCTTGACTTAGTTGAAATGATAACAGATATTGAAAGTGAATTATCAATATCTATTTCAGATGAAGAATTAATGAAAATATCAAAAATAAAAGACGTTATAGTTCTTTTAGAAGAAAAGAAACAATAAAATACATTATAAAATGTCAAATAAAAAAGTTATATTACATATTGATATAGATTCTTTCTTTGTGTCTGCAGAGAGAAAGAATAATAAACTTTTAGAAAAAAAAGAAATTGCTATAGCTTACAATAGAAAAAATTCTATTGTTGTTTCGTTGTCTTACGAAGCGAAAAATAAAGGTGCTAAAGTTCCTTGATTATTGTCAAAAGTAAAAGAAATAATTCCAAATATAGTTGTTGTGGAACCAAACTATAATTTATATTTAAAAGAATCTGAAAATTTTTTTGATTTTTTAAAAAGAAAATATACAAAAAAAATTGAAATCATTTCTATTGATGAGTGTTTTATGGATGCTACTGAATTAGTTAAAAAATTTAATAACAATTTAAATTTTATGATTTCTTCTATTCAAAATGATGTAAAAAAATTTTTAGATTTGCCTATTACAATTGGTGTTTCTTATAATAAATTTTTGGCAAAAATGGCAACCAATTTAGCTAAACCATTTGGTTTAAAAATATTAGAGCAAAAAGATATTAAAAAAGAAATTTTACCATTATCAATCGATAAATGTTATGGTATAGGAAAATCTTCCTATATCAAATTTCAAAATTTAAAAATTTATACTATTGAAGATTTTTATAAAAAAATAAAAAAAGATTTAGCAATAAATCAAAAGGTTCATAAAAGAGATTTCGATCTTTTAAATAATTTAGAAAACAACGGTGATGATTTTGTAAATTATAAGTATGAAGAACCTAAAGGAATTTCACAACAAATATCTTTTGATGCTGATAATTGGGTTACAGAAAGAAAAGTTTTATTAGAAAGTATAAAACATATTTCCAGAACAATTTGTTCTAATTTACAGAGAAAACAATTATTTTCAAAAAATTTATTTTTAGTGATTTATACAGATTTAGAAAAAAAATCCAAAAAATTGACTCTTTCTAATTTAACAAATAATGAAGAAGTTGTTTATAATCATTTAAGCAAAATGCTAGATCAAATATGAAATGAACAACCAGTTAAATTTATCACTTGTGGTTTTAATAATTTAGTTGCAAGTTTCTCACAAATAAGTATAATTGAAGAAGAAGGAGAAAATAAAAAAATTCAAAATTTAATAACAAAATTAAATAATAAATTTTATAAAAAAACCTTTATGTCATTATCTGAACATAAAGATAATAAAATTAAAAATAAAGAAACTACTTATAAAGGTTTTGGTGTAAAGAAATAGTTTATTTATGCTTTATTTTGGTTGATTTTTCTTTTAATAACAACACTATTTGTATTGTATAAATTATCATTGCAATTGCTTGAACAATTAAAATGTAAATTATATCTACTTTTGTTATTAATCCTGTTGAAAAACCAATGATGAATCAATAAATTTCTCAGCTAAAATTAATTAAAAACCCTAAAATTAAAGTAATAAGAGATAAATCTTTAACATTTCTTGTTTTGATAATCATAAATGTTTGTGGCGCAAAAGCAAAAGAGGTTCCTGATGCAGCAGCTATTCCAAAAATAGCATCAGCAATTGAGTTCAATTTTCACCCGTTGTGATATGCAATCGAAGCAAAGCAAATTACTCCTATATTATATATTGTTGATAAGAAAATAAAAGGTTTATAAAATTTTGATTCTCTATACTTTAAAAATAAATTAATAGTAATTGTTAAAAGAACTAAAGAAAGTAAATTGGCAACTACTAATTGAATTTTTTTAAATTCAAGTAAAGAAGCATAAATTGATCATAAAGTAACCCCAAAAAAGAAAATAAAGAAACTTAATAAATTAACTTTCCCGCTTTTTTCTTTAAAAGTCTTTATTAATTGCGGAACTGCAAAAGCAACCGTAAAAATAACTCCAAATCAACCGAAAATTTCTCCAAAAATTTCTGTCATTAAATTGTGCCTTTCTAGTTTTAATGTTTTTACCTTATGAAATTTTATCATTTATTGCATTATTTTTTTAAATAAATGAAAATTAAATCAGTTTCTTTTTTTAATATATTAAATAATTTATTAGTTTTTTATTAAAAAAGTATTAAAATTTAAATAAATAAATTATAAGTTGGTGAATAATGGAATATAAATATAAGAGAATTTTATTAAAACTTTCAGGAGAAAGTTTAGCAAATAAAGAAACTAGGTTAGCAATTGATAATAACATGGTAAAAAAAATTGCAAAACAATTAAAAGAAGTTATTAAAATGGGAATCGAAGTTGCTGTTGTTGTTGGTGGCGGAAACTTTTGAAGGGGAGCTTCAGCTGAAAAAAACGGAATTTCCAGAAATAGAGCTGATTATATAGGGATGCTTGCAACTGTGATGAATGGTTTAGCATTACAATCAGGTTTTGAACAGGAGGGTTTATCTGCAAGAGTATTGTCTTCTATAAACTTTGATAAAAGAGTTTCAGAATACTATATTAATGAAAAAACAGATAAATATTTATCACAAAAAGAAATAATAATTTTTGTTGGAGGAACAGGAAGACCATTTTTTACAACAGACACTGCAGCCACTTTATTTGCTTCAGAAATAAATGCTGATGTAATATTAGTTGGTAAAAATAATGTTGCAGGAGTTTATGATTCAGATCCAAAATTAAATCCTAATGCACAATGATTTGAAAAAATAACATATGATGAAATTTTAGAAAGAAATCTAAAAGTAATGGATTCTACATCCTTTTCTATGGCAAAAGATAATAATATTGAGCTTATAGTTTTTAACATAAATGAAGAAAATTCAATTTTAAGAGCTATAACTGGAGAAATAAAACATACAAAGGTAATTAATTAATATGGAATTAGATTTATATTTATTAGAATTTGAAGAAAAAACAGAAAAAGTTATTGATAATTTTGAAAGACAATTAACTAAAATCTCTACAGGACGGGCAAATCCGCAATTAGTAGCATACATAAAAGTTAATTATTACGATACATTAACTCCTATTGAACAATTAGCATCAATTTCAGTGCCACAACCACAACAATTGTTAATAAAACCATTTGACATTTCTTCTGTTAAAGAAGTTTATGCAACATTAGTAGCACATAATTTAAATATTCAAGTAACTAATGAAGGACATCAAATAAGATTAACTTTTCCGCCTTTAACTACAGAAAGAAGAAGAGAACTAGTTAAAAGTTTATCTAAAACAATTGAAGAAGCAAAAGTTGGAATAAGATTAATAAGACAAGAAATAAATAAAGATGTTAAAAAAGATGAAGAATTAAGCGAAGATGAGCAAAAAAGATATTTAGAAGTTATTCAACAAAATGTTGATAAAAAAATTGATTTAATTTCTAAAATAGCAGATGAAAAAGAAAAAGATTTAATGACTATCTAAAGAATATTATGAAAATAGAAAATAAATGAAATTGCCTTCTAAAAAATAAAATTTTAGTAAGAACAATTGTGGTATTATTGATTTTTTTAATTTTATTTCCAAGTTTTTTTTCAATTTATTTTTTGGGAATTGGTGGAAGAATTTTTGGTTTACTCTTTTTTATTGTTTTAAGTTCTTATGGTTCATACGAAATTCTCAAAAATTTTAAAATTAAAAAGTTGATATTCATTCCTTTAATTGTTTTATCCAATATGACTTACTTTTTATCTATAGATAATTTCTTATCAATAGTTAAAGATGGTATAAATCATTTTGAAGATTTAATTTCTTATCTAACATTAGATTTAGAAACTGGAATATTTTTAATTTCTTTATTTATTTTGCTTTTAATTATTAGTTTTATTGATAAAGAAACACAAAATGTTTTTAACTATATATTAATTTATTTAGTACTTTCTTCAATTTCTTTATTTGGAAAATATTTATTTATTTTTAATGTTTATAGTGTTTATGCTGTTCTTATAATTGGATTTATTGCAGGAATTTCCGATACTTTTGGTTTATTTGGGGGTTCTTTACTGGGCAACAAAATTTTTAAAAGAAAATTAGCACCAAAGATTTCGCCTAAAAAAACTTGAGAAGGAGCAATCATTTCTGTTTTATTTTCTGGAATTTTTACTTTTTGTTGTTTATATTTTAGTTCCATTTTTCCTTTTGCAAACAATGAAAAAATAATTTTTGCATTAGTTATGTCATTGATTTTACCAATTGCTTCGATTCTAGGAGATTTATTATTTTCATTAATAAAAAGACATTTATCTATAAAAGATTTTTCAAATTTATTGCCCAATCACGGCGGGATAATGGATAGATTTGATTCAACATTTTTAGTTCTTTTTTGTTTGGTTATAGGAATTTTAATAATTAATATTTTTTAGGAGAAAGATGAAAAATAAAAAACAAAGATATTTATTTGCTTTGGACTTAGATGGTACAGTTTTAGCAAATTCAGCAACTGGAGAAATGCATCCAGACACAATAGAAGCAATAAAATTAGCAAAAAGTCAAGGGCATGTAGTTTGTATAATAACTGGTCGTCCATGAAGAAGTACTAAACCAATTTATGAAAAATTAAATTTAGACACAGTTGTTGGTAATTACAATGGTGCTCATATTCATAATCCTGTTGATGACTTTTTTATTCCACAAATTCATTATCTAAATTTAAACGAAATGCTTTATATTTTAGGGGATAAAAGGGTAAAAAAAGAAATTTCTAACATTGCAATTGAAGGACCAGGTTGAGTTCAACTTAAAAAAAGAGATGAGGCTTTAGAGAGAGTTTTTGGATTTAGTGATTCTTTAAAATTTACTGTAGGAATTAATTTAAATAAATTACCTTTAAAACCAACAGGAATTGTTTTTGATGTAAAAGAAACCACTGATGTATATGAATTAAAAACCTATTTAGAAAGAAAATTCGGAGATTTAGGGGAATTTTCTTCTTGATCAAAAGGTGAAGGTTTAACACCTGTATTTGATATTACTTCAGTTGGAGTTAATAAAGCTAAAGTTGTTTCTTTATTAATGAGATATTACGATATAGATGTAGATAATACCATAAGTATTGGTGATGGTTATAATGACGTTTCGATGTTTCATGTTACAAATGTTGCAGTTGCTATGGGAAATAGCGAACAAAGAATTAAAAGAATTGCAACAGTAGTCTTGAAAAAAACAAATAAAGAAGGTGGTGTAGGACACTACATTAAAAAATTTTTAAAAGATCCAAGTAAAGAAAAAGAAAAAAGCAAAAAAATAAGAGAATCTAGAAATAACAAAGAAGCAGAAATAACTTAAAATGATTGATGGAAAAATCGGCTGTGATGAAACTGGAGTGGGTGATTATTTAAGTCCATTAGTCGCTGCTGCAGTTTTAATACCTAAAGAAAATTTGGAAAAAATTTCTTTATTAAATATTAAAGATTCCAAAAAAATAACAGATTCTAAAATTATTGAACTTACTCCTAAAATAAAGGAAAATTGCTATTTTTCAATCAGTTTTTTAAGTCAAAAACAATATAACTATTTATCTAAATTTCTGAATGCAAATGAATTAAAAATGTTGTTACATTTACAAAATATAAATAAACTAGAAAAAAAATATACAGCAAATGAAGTTATTATTGATCAATTTTCTACAACAAATTCCATTAATAAATATATTAATAAATTAGTGAATTCATCACTACAAGTTACAACAATTAAATCTAAATTGAAACTAGAAACAAAAGCAGAAGACAAATTTTTAGAAGTTGGCTGCGCTTCAATTATTGCAAGAGAATTTTTATTGCAAAAAATGGAAGACCAAAACCAAAAATGAAACTTTAAATTTTTATTAGGTGCTACTAAAGATGCAAAAAAATGTGCATTTGAATTTGTAACAAAATACGGATTTGAAAATTTAGATCAAGTAGCTAAAATTAACTTCAAAATTACAGAAGAAATTAAAGAAAATTTATAAGCTTTATAATGAAAAAGGGCAAAAAAACACAATTTTTTCATTTGAAAGCTCATTTTTTATAAAATTTTTGTTTTTTTTCTATAATTATGTAGTTGTTTATTTTAATAACAACGAAAGGGGAATAAATATTGAAGAATAAATTTTCAGAAAGGCAGTTTTTACTATTTGGACTAAACTATATAGTTGGTTTTGGTTTTATAGTAACAATTGCTGGTGTTATTAGTAAAGGACTTTGAGGAATGCTTATTTTTGTATTAACAGCCTTCATTTGTGGTGCTGTTATGCTTGCTTTTGCCAGAGGTGGAGAAAATTTTGGTTCTGAAGTTGGTGGAAGTTATGTATATGGAAAAAAAGCTTTTCCAAAACAAAGGTGATTTATCTTTTTTCAAGGATGGAATCAATTTGCTCAAGTTCCTTTATTTTCTGCTACGACTCCATTGTTCTTTTCTGGTTTATTAAGCGAACTCGATAAAGAACATCAAGAAATTTATCTTGCAGTTTCTATTGTGTTTTTCTTATTAACTACAATAGTAAGTGCTTTGGGTTTAAAAATATCAAAATGATTTATTTTTATATCAGCGATTATAAAATGAATAACAATAATAACAGGTTTATTTATAGTAATTTACCTTTCAGCAACACAGTTAGATTTTGCATCTAAATTATTAAGCAAAGATGAAATAACTATAGGGGTAATAGTTGGTTCGGTTTTAAGTTTTATTTATGCTTTTGGTGGTTTAGAAGGTTTAGCAGGTTTATCTGCTGATGTTGAAACAAAAAGATTTAAGAAAATTTTAGTTTTAATTTTTATAATAATTTTAAGTTTTTATTTAATCTTTTATTTAATTTTTTTAGGAGTTTCTTTTAACGATACTACAAATTCCTTTTCAAATTTATTCAAACTAGTTTTTGGAATTACAGGAGTTATATTATTTGCAATAGGGTTATTTTTTAACAGAACAACTTCTTCAATTAGTTCATTAGTTTATTATGCAAGAACAGTTGTACCTTTAGCAGAAGATGGATTTTTACCAAGTTCATTAGCAATAAAAGGAAAAAATAATAATTATAAAAATGCCATTATTTTTTGTACTATTTTTGCATCTATATCTATGATTATTTTTACTCTAATTCCTTATTTTTTAGGAATAGAAGACAAATTCCATGCAATTCTAAATGCTGGTAATATTGTGTTCTTAATGCAATATTTACTCACTATATTTAGTATTCTTGTAATTGGTTATAAGTATAAAGAATTTAAAATCCCAATTTGAGAACAAATATTATTATATTTTGGAATGTTAGTTATAATTTTCGTAATTTTAATTTCTTTTATACCACCAATGGTAGGTGAAGAATATACATTAAGTACAGCAATTTTATTACCAAGTTATGCAGGAACAATGTTAATTGGTTATGCAATTTGAGGTCTTTGACACTGAATTTCAAAGAGAAAACAAAATAAGAGTAAGTTGTAAAAAACTTACTCTTTTCATTTGAATTTTTAGCAAAAAAGATAGTATAATTATTTTTTATAATAAGCATAAATAAAAGGAGTTATATGAACGAAACATTTAAAAAATTTTGTCAAGAAATTGAATTTGAACCAACTGAAGAATTTTATGGTGTCGAAATTGAACAAGTTAGCAGAGAAGGTAATTATTATTTAGTCTATTTTAATTTTAGAGACATTGTTAAAATTTCATTATTTAGACAATTTTATTCTAAAGTTAGAAAAGCAAAACTTAATTTTGAAATTAAAATTAAATATTTTGATGATTCCAAAAAAGAATTTTTAGTGAAAGATTATTTTGAATATGCTTTTCTTTTAGTTAATAATTTATTTGATTTTTTTGAAAACAAAAATTATGAGTTTTCAAAAAGCAATATTTTAACAATTTTTGTTAGAAATGAATTAGACGCAAAAATTGAAAAATTAAATCAAATAGAAACATATATGCAAAACTGAGGTTTTGAAAACTTTAAAGTAGAATTTAAAATTGATGAAGAAAAAGAAAAAGAAGCACAAAAATTAAGAATTGAAGAAATGTTCAAAGAAGAAAAAATGAAACAAGATTTTCTCAAAAGTGTTAAACAAACTGAAAATAGCAATAATATAGGTTTCAAAAAGGATTTTACTTCTTTTATGAAAAATAAAAGTTATACTCCTTTATCTATAAAAGAAGCATTAGAAAGCGAAGAATTTAATGTTATAGTTACTGGTGAAATTTTTAAAAGAGATGTTCAAAAAACTAAAACCGGTTTATGAATAACAATTTTAACAATAACAGATTATGAAGAAGCTATTAAAGTTAAAATATTTTCAAAAACTGATCAAGAAAAAGAAGAACAGGAAAAATATGTAGTAGGTAAAACAATAACTGCATATGGTTCTAATACAAAAGATGAGTATTTAAAAACTAAAGTAATTAGTGCTAAAAAAATAGAATTTATAGAACTCAAAAAAGATGAAAGAATCGATAAAGAGAAAGAAACAAGAGTTGAATTTTATGCAAGAAGCAATATGAATGCTATGGACGGAATATCAACAGCAGAAGAATATGTGCTTGCAGCAAAAAAATTTAATCACAGTGCAATTGGTATTGCTGATGTTGATTCTGTTCAGTCTTTTCCTGAATTTTATCATTCAGCAAAAAAACACAAGATAAAAGCAATTTATGGTTCTACTTTTAACACTATCGAATATAAAAATAATGCTGTTATAAATGCAAAAAAAGATTCTTTATTAAAGAATGCTAAATACGTGGTTTTTGACTTAGAAACAACAGGTTTATCTCCTAGATATGACGAAATCATTGAATTTGGTGCAGTTGTCATAGAACACGGAAAAATAAAGGAAAATATTCAATTTTTTATAAAACCTAATAAACCTTTACCAAAGTATATTACAGAAATTACAAACATTACAGAAGCAGATTTAATTAATGCAATTTCACAAGAAGAAGGAATAAAAAAAATTAGAGAAATTTTAGATAATTCCATTGCAGTAGCTCATAATGCTAATTTTGATATAAATTTTGTTAATGAAAAAATAAGAGTTTTTAATTTACCAAAATTAGATATTGAAGCTATTGATACACTTATAGTGGCAAGAATTATCAATCCAGATGCTAAAAAATTTAGATTGGAAAATTTGGCAACAAGATTAAATATAAATTATGACTCAACTGTAGCCCATAGAGCTGATTATGATGCTAATGTTTTAGCTCAAGTTTGACTTTCTTTTTTAAGAGAACTAGAACAAAAAAACATTAATTCTAGCTATGATTTAGAATTTTTTGAACTAGAATCACTTCATGAAAAAAAATTCAGTTATGAAGTAGTTATTTATGCAAAAAATCAAAAAGGTTTAAAAGAATTATTTAAATTAATATCAGACGCATCAGTCCAAACATTTTACAATGGACCGAAACTTTTTATAGATAAATATCAAAAAAGTGAGAATTTATTATTAGCAAGCGGGACTTTAAACTCAAGATTAATTGATAAACTTTTCTTTTCTACAACAGAAATTTTTGAACAAGAATTACAAAGATATGATGTTGTTTTTGTACCACCACTAAGAGATTTTGTTCATTGAAATAATAGAAATATTTTAGCAACTAAAGATATAAAAGAAGGTTTAAGAGATTTAGTTTATACAGCTAAAAAATTTAATAAAAAGATTATAGCAGTTTCTGATTGTCGTTATATTGAAGAAAACCAAAAGATACTTCATAATATTTATATAAATGCTAAAGGACTTGGCGGAGCAAGACATTATTTATATAAATATAAAGAAGAAAACCCAATTTATCCTTTACAAAACTTTTTAACAACAGATGAAATGTTTAAAGAATTTGACTTTTTAGAAGATTTTAACATCATAAAGGAAATTGTGGTTTCCAACTCAAGAAATTTAGCAGAAGAATTCGAAGAAATTCAGGTTATTAAAGACAAATTATATGCACCTATTTTCGATAATTCAAAAGAAAATTTAGAAAAACTTGTTTGAAAAACAGCAAAAGAAAAATATGGTGAAAATTTACCCGCTATAGTAAAAAATAGGTTAGAAAAAGAACTAAATCCTATTTTAAATTATGGTTTTGATGCAATTTATTGAATTAGTCATAAACTAGTAAGAAAATCACTTGATGATGGATATTTAGTAGGATCTCGTGGTTCGGTTGGTTCTTCTCTTGTTGCAACAATGGCAGGAATTACTGAAGTTAATCCACTTGTTCCACATTACATTTGTTCTAAATGTAAAACATCTGAATTTTTTGAAGATGGTAAATATCTTTCAGGTTTTGACTTACCAGATAAAAATTGTTCTAAGTGTAATATTCCTTTTGAAAAAGAAGGACAAACAATTCCTTTTGAAACTTTTTTAGGATTTAAAGCTGATAAAGTTCCTGACATAGATTTAAATTTTTCAGGTGAATATCAAATTAATATTCATAATGAAGTAAGAAGATTATTTGGAGAAAACCACACTTTTAGAGCGGGAACTATTTCTACAAATGCTGAAAAAACTGTTTATGGTTATATTAAAAGTCAAATAGAAGAAAATTTAGCTAATTATTCATCCGCTTTTATGGAATTTTTATCATTAAAAGCTAAAGGAGTAAAAAGAACTACAGGACAACATCCAGGGGGGATAATTGTAATACCAAAAGAATTTGATGTAGAAGATTTTACTCCAATTAATTATCCAGCTAATAATGATTCATCAACTTGAAAAACAACTCACTTTGATTTTAGTTCCATTCATGATAATGTATTAAAATTAGATTTACTTGGTCATGATGATCCTACAGCAATTAGAATGCTAGAAAATTTAACTAAAGTAAAAGCAACAAGTATTCCAAAATCAGATCCCAAAATAATTTCCCTTTTTTCTTCCACAGAGACTTTAGGTATTTTACCAGAAGATATTTCTGGAGAAACTACAGGTGCAATGGGGATTCCGGAGTTTGGAACTAACTTCGTAAGAGGAATGTTAAAAGTAGCAAAAGCAGAAACTTTTGCGGACTTAGTTGCTATTTCTGGTTTATCTCATGGAACAGATGTTTGAAAAGGAAATGCTGAAGAGTTAATAGTAGAAAAAAAACTTACTTTTAAAGATATAGTATCTTGTCGTGATGATATAATGAGTTTTTTAATTTTAAAAGGAGTTGAACCATCAGCATCTTTTAAAATTATGGAAAATGTTAGAAAAGGAAAATCTTTAACTAAAGATGAAGAAGAGTTATTAAATAAACATAACATTCCAGATTGATATATAGAATCACTTAAAAAGATTAAGTATCTTTTCCCAAAAGCACATGCTACAGCTTATGTTTTAATGGCTTGAAGAATTGCTTATTATAAATTATATTATCCACTTGCTTATTATGCAACTTACTTTACAACAAGAGCTGATGTTAGTGATATCAAAACACTAACATCAGGAAAAACAGGGATAAAAGAAAAAATAAGAGAATTAAAAAGAAGAGAATTTTCAAAGAAAAAAGAAGAACAATTATCTGTAAAAGAAAAAGATTTAATTCCAATTTTATGTATTGCTGAAGAAATGCATGCAAGAGGATTTACTATTTCTAATGTAAATCTAGAAAAATCCAGTTCAACTGATTGAATTCTTGATTATGAAAACAACGCTTTAATTCCGCCATTTATTACAATTGATGGACTTGGTGAAGCAGTAGCTAAATCGATTGAAAAAGCAAGAGAAGAATCAGAATTTTCTTCTATTGAAGACTTAAAAAACAGAACACTTTTAAATAAAACCCTTCTTGAAAAAATCAAAGAAATGGGAATAGTAAAACACCTTAATGATACAGATCAAAATTCATTATTTTAACTAAAATAGAAAAAATATTAAATTATCAATAAAAAGAACAAAAATTCAACTTTTTTGTTTTTTTTACCTAAATTTTTACTAAATTTCTATACTTAGTTAATTTTATTGTTTAATTCATCTA
>NZ_JBTGVD010000012.1:0-29845 GCF_054343395.1 Mycoplasma sp. CB776 | reverse complement strand
AATGATGAATCTTGAATTGAAATTGAAAAAATGATAGAAAAAAATAGATAGTTTTGCTATCTATTTTTTATAATTTTAAATCAGCAAATGTGTATCTTATGGGTTTTCCGCCTAAATTATCTAGAAAAATTTCTAGAGAAATTGCTGAAGAATTGGAGTTTAAACCTCTTGATTCTTTTTCTTTTACATATTTTTGAATATCAAAATTAGATTTATTATTTTTCACATTTCATTTTTTAATTTTATCTGCTCATAAAATAAAATTCATTTTGTTAGATGTGTTATTTTTGTTTTCATCAAATTCTTTGGTTAATTCCATTTCAAAAAGTAATCCATCATAGTTTACAAAATAAAATTTGAAATCTTGCTGATAATCTTCGGCTTCTTCTTCTAACTCTTCTTTTGTTAAATTTAAGTTATCTTGAGTTTTTAAAATAGCAAAGTCTAAAATTTTATTATCTTTTGATATATAAAATAAAGGATTAGTTAGTAAGTTTTCTCTAGATTTTTCTGTTTGCTCTTCTTTAGTACCAGCAAACAAATTTGTTGTATCAGCTAGTTGAATAAAAACTATTTTATTTAGATTAAATAGGAAAAACAACCAATTTTTACTAGTTAATTCTTTTATTTTAGCAAGAGATTGACTATAAGGCAATGCTTTTTTTGAAATAAATCCATCATCAGTATTATTTTGAATAGTTGTATAATAATATAATCAATTTTTAATATCTAAAAATGTTGTTTTAATATCTAATTCCTTTTGTTCCTTTATAAATTGATTCTTTTTATCTTCAGAATCGAATGTAACATTTAGAATATTTGTAATAAAGTCAGAATTTATAAATTCATTTCATTCTTTATCTTCTTTTTCGTTTTCCTGTATTTTTAGCTGATTAATTTGATTTTGTTGACTATTATTATTTAAATTACAAGAAGACAAAAATAAAGGAAAAACGGTTAAAAAAGGAAATATTTTTTTAATTTTCATTTAGATCCTTTCATATAATTAACATTTCTGCAGGTTGTCCATATCTAAACTTTTTAATTAAATCATTTTCAAAAGCTTGATAATGTTGAAAACTATCATGATAAATAGCATTATGAAAAATAGTTGTGATAGCATTTATCGATATATTATCTGTTTTAGAATTGGCAAAATAGAAAATAAAAGGGTTAAATTCTAGTGTTGTTCCGCTATCTTTTAAACTTATTTTAATATTGAAAATTTGATTATTTCTTTTGATATATAAATCTTTATAAGAATTACTTAATGCAGTAGTATCCCCTTCTTTAATTTCATTTAATAAATTATTAGAAAAGTAAGAGTCACTATAGCTATCTAAATCTTCTAAACTTTCTAAATATTCTTTTGATGGAGATAATTTATTACCATTTTTATCTACTTTATTAGTTATTGGCAGTGTAAATCAATTACTAAATACAGCTTTAAATTTAGTTAAATTTTTTAAAACAAAATATCAATTTTGAGACAAGAAATTTTTATATTGTAAATAAATAGGATTTTTTTTAAAATCAAAAGAAGAAGATTTTTTTATTTCTTTAGCAAAGTTTTTGAATCCTTCTTCTATTTGTTTTTCTTTTTCTTGTTGATTTTTAATAAATTTATTTATCATATCTTCATCTTTATTAAATTGAATATTTAGAATTAAAGATAAAATATTATCTGTATTTTTTTCTTCAATAGTTTTTCCTTTATCAATAATATCTAAAGAAGGATTAATGAATTTTTTAAAATCATTATCAATATAAAATTTATCATTTTTCTCTTGATTGTCATCATCTTCTTTTTTGTTGTTAATAAAAGAAGAATTTATATTTTTTAATAAATATTTTTTTAAAGAAAATTCCTTTTCAAGCTCTTTAAAAACTAAAAAATCTAAATTTAAAAAAGTAGTAGAATTTGAAATATTTAAGTTATTTAAATTAGAATATTTATCTTCAATTTGTTTGTAACCTTCAAGCTTTCTTTGGTTTTTTTCTTCTTCAGTTACATCTTCTTCATCTTCAAGTTCATATTCTAAATCTTCGTCAAAATCTTTTTTATCTTTTTTTATTTTTTCTTTGATAATTTCTTCTTGTTTATTTTCAAATTTATTTGCAAACAATTCAATATCTTCTTTTGTCGTATTTTCTTTATTTATCTCGTATATTTGACTATCTAGTCTAAATTTAGATATGTTATTTTTATCAACAAATTTTTGCAATCTTATAACTTTATTTTTGTCAATAACAATATAAAAAATATCTTTGGATGCTAGAATATGATCTTCTAATTTTTTATGTATTTTTATAAAAAAATTAATGGATTTTCCTTTTAAATTTAAAAAATTTAAAGAATCAGTTTTAAAATATTCATCTTCTTTTTGTGAATAGAAATTAGAACTAAATCTATTAACATCGTAAGGATAATGTAAAAATTCTAAAAAATCCAAATTTTTTAAAATTCAATATCAATTGTTGTTTAAATTTTCTTCTAAAATGGATTTTCCTATTTTGACAACTGCTTCATTAGAATTACCACCTTGAGCTTGATTAGATCTAAGTGGATTATAAACAAATAAAGAAAATTTTAAATCTTCTAATTTTTTATCACTTATGTTTTCTTGTTCAAGAATGTAATTATTTATTTTTTCTAAATTATTTTCAAAAATATCTTTTAATAAAAGATCAATTTCTGGATTAGAATAAAAATTTTTTTTATTTTGTGCATTTGCTTCATTACATGAAACAAAAGAATAAAAGGGGGAAAATAAAACTAAAAAAGGTAGAAATAATCTTACTTTTTTATTTTTCATTTTTATTATCTTTCTACTTATAAACTTAGAATAACTATTAATAATTATAACTTATTTATAAAAAAGCAATAAAAAAATTCCCTAAGGAATAATTTCAATCCGCTGTATAAATAATAGTTATTCTAAGTTGTTGTTAATGTGTTTATTTATTATTATTTAATTATTTATACTAAAAAATTATACTATTTTTTAGAAAATAATCAATTAAATTGTATAATTTTATGAGTTATTCAGTTGTTGTGTAGAAAGAAATATGAATAAAAATTACTTTTTATTTATAAATAAATTACTTTTAAAGAAAAAAAGCACAATTATTATTCCTGTAATTAATTTATTAATGATTATATTAACTTTAATTTTAAATTTCACTCTTGCTAAAAGTATAGAGAACTTTTTGATTATTTTTTATATCAATATTTTAATTAATGGGATTTTATCTAGTCTTTATGGTTCTATAAAAGGACTAAATATTTTTAAAGATTTACAAAGCGAAGGAATAGAAATAATTGTTTTTTCAAAAAGCATTACAAGACATAAAATAGTTTTTACTAAACTTATAAACTTTGCTTTTTGATCAATGTTATGATCCTTTGTTTCTTATTGAATTTTATCTACAACTCTGTTTTTAAATTTAAATTTCATTAATAGTTTAAATATACCTTTTTTATGAATTTTCTTAAGTCCTCTTTTTATTTATCTATTTTTTGGATTGATATCTATTTTAATTTCATCTAGATTTTCATCAAAAATATCAATAGCATTTCCTTTATTATTCTTTATGCCTTTTACAACTTTAGGGAGTATAATTTCTATATTTTCAACTTCTAGTGAAAACAAATTTGGAGAATATTTAAATATTAATTACCCAAATTATGATTCTG
This sequence comes from Mycoplasma sp. CB776, assembly GCF_054343395.1. NCBI lineage: Bacteria > Bacillati > Mycoplasmatota > Mollicutes > Mycoplasmatales > Mycoplasmataceae > Mycoplasma > Mycoplasma sp. CB776. Next base: position 26,148 of record NZ_JBTGVD010000012.1, on the reverse strand, counting down.
GAAAGTTGCTTGATGTTGAAAAATTTTATTTAAACAATAATAAAGATGAGTTATACATAATTCCTAAAAATGTGGATAATAAAAGTTTTTCACAAAGAGAAAAAGAATTTTTAGAATTAGCAAAGCAAAAATCTAAAAATTCATCAACTTTATGACAAGCATACTCATTACTTTCACTACCTTATCAATTTCTTGATATTTATAATAATAAAGATAAAGATGCTCTTTCTTATGTTTCTAAGAGTCAAATTAATAATTTAGAAAATTATTTAAATTATAAAAATTTAGATTCTGGAGAATACAATTACAAGTTAGAATTAAATAATAACAACTTATTAAAAGTTGCTATACAAGATGATGATAGTTTATTAGAAACAAAATATTCTTATTTAGTTCCTGGTGCATTAAAAAATAGTTCTCATTTTGAGAATGTAAAAAATAGAGAAATAATTTATTCAAGAGAAAATGCTTCCAATTTTGAAGTCTCATTTCCTGAAGATGATAAGATAGTTGCAGTTCCTGAAGATTTAGTTGGAAAACTAAAATGAGAAATAATTGAAGAAGTTTTAAAATCTGCTATTTTTGACAAATATGCCTATAAAACCTTTATAAAAGTTAAAAATTATAATAAAAATGATCTTTTAAAATACTTCGAAAATATACTTTCAAGTAATATTAATAACACTAACGATGATAATTTTTCAAAAGTTATTGATAATAATACAGAATTATTAAAAGAGATTATTGACACAAATAAAATTAAAAATTTAACTGAAAAGAAAATTTATTTTATCACTTCACTACTTTATTATGCTTACTTTCATCCTGAATTCAATAAAGTTATTTTAACTTTACTTGAAAAAGAAAATGATGGCAAAAAATATTATAATCCTGACAAATTTGAAATTTCTTTTGATAATAAGAAATATTTTATTGGTGGATATTCTACTTACAGTCCTATTCAACAAATAAAAAATGATAAAATCATTTATCGTTTTAGTTTAGAAGAAAGTAATAATTTCTTATTTCAACCTGTTGATGAAGTATATTCATACAAAGCAACAAATAGAATTGTTTATAATAAAAATATTAATTTAGTAATATGATCTTTAGTTGTAACTATTCTTGCTTTTTCAAGTTATGTAGTGTATAAAAGAAAGGATTATAAATAATGAATAATAATATTTTAGAAATAAAAAATTTAACAAAAATTTATAATAAAACCAATTCTGGTGTTAATAGCATAACATTTAGCGTTGAAAAAGGTAGTTTTCATGCATTTATAGGGGAAAACGGTGCAGGAAAAACAACAACTATAAAAAGCATTATAGATGCTTTTAGTGGATATACAGGAGAAATCTTAATTGATAATATAATAAATACCAAAGAAGAAGCTAAATCCAAGATAGGTTATGTTCCTGAAAACGCTTTATTTCCAAAAGGATTGACAACTTATGAATATTTATTTTACTTAGCCCAATTGTCTAAAATCCCTAAAAATACAGCACAAAAGAGAATAGATTTATTTTTGCAAAAATTTAAAATCGAAGATTTGAAAAATAAAAAACCTTACGATTTTTCTTCAGGACAAAAAAAGAAAATCCTTTTAATTCAAGCACTTATAAACGAACCAGAATTACTCATTTTAGATGAGCCTGCAGCAAATTTAGATCCTTCCGCTCGTTTTGAATTATTTTCTATATTAAAAGAATTAAATCAAGAAGGAAAAACAATTTTTATTAGTTCACATATTTTAAAAGAAATAGATGAATTTACTACTTATGTTACTTTAATCCATGAAGGAAAAATTTATTATCATGGACTAAAAGAAAAAAGTTTAGAAGATATTTTTTATGAAAAAGTCATTAATAAAGAAAATTAAGTTGTTTTCAACTTCATTTATCATTACAAGTCCTATTATTTTTGTTGCAAGTTGCAATCAAAAAACAGATAATATTTCAGAACAAGAAACAGAAATTAATTTCAAAGAAGGAGAAAATTTTGTTTATAAAAAATTTTATTCTTGAAGTTACTACAAAAGTGAAGATTTTGAAAAATTCAATATTTCTATAAAAAATCTAAATCAAAAAATAAAAGAGATATTAGATTTTATTAATACTTTAAAAGCAGAAAATAAAAATGATTTAGAAATTTTTAAAGAATTAATAACTCAAAACTATATTATCACTTCAAATACAGCTTATTTTTTAGATCAAGAAAATAAAATAACAATTAAATTTGAAAGTAAAAATACTGAAAAAGTAAAAGCTTTAGCTTGAAAAATTAATTTACAAGTTAAACACATAAATCATTATGATGATAAAGGCACTTTAAAAATAATAATTTATTTTAAAAACTAGTTATAACAGGAATTAATTCCTGTTTTTATTTTTCAAAAACTTAAAAATTGCTTATTTTTTTATGAAAAAATTCATTTTTTAATAATTTTCTTGGATTTCATATATATATATATATATATATATAATGAAATAGCAATGAAAAAGAAGTTATCAAGAAAAAATAAATTAATAATTTTTAGTATTTTAGGTATTTCATCCGCTATTTCTATCTCAAGTTTAGTAACATATTTTGCAACTAAATATCATCATAGAATTGAAAATAAAATAACTAATGATGAATTTTCAAGAGTTGAATTTAAGGAAACTGAAAAATATACCAATATTTTAGATGAACAAGATAGTGCTGATATTAATATTTATTATTCATCTTATGGAGTGCAAACCTTTTATAACTTAATAAGAATGGCAATGTTATCTAAAAAATCAATTATTTTTTATCATTCCAAAAATAATGTAGAAATTCAGCAGCAATTAAATACAAATGAATTGCGAAAATTTTTACAAAACGAAAGAAACGCTGATGAAATTTATTTAGAAGACTCAAAAGTCATTGAAGTAAAAGGAGAAGAAAATAAGTTTTTTGAGCAAGCTTATTATCAAGCTTATTTAAATCCAACAAAAAAAGTTAATGTTTGATTCAATTCAGATCATATTGCTTCAGCAGGAAGTTATTTTGAGAAAATTAAAAACCTTAAAAATGTTAAACTTCAAGCTATTGAGGATTCTAATGTGTTAGGTGAATATCACATTGAACATTTTTATTCGCAAGAAGAATTTAAATCTAAATACTATGATTTTTCAAAAAATGAATGAAGAACAAATTTAGGAAGTTATGATAGACTAACTCAGTACTTTAGATCTGCTGAAATGAACAACTTAAAAATTTATTGATCTGACAAGATTGTGTCTAATAAATATTCAATTTTAAATTTCAAAAATCACTTACCATTTTTTGAAAATAACAATAATTTAAAAGACTTAATCTTTACTACAAGAACTAAAGAAAATAAAAGATTTAGTTCGTTTTGATCTAAAATTACTGGTCTTGATTGAGAAAAAGAAAGAGATAAAGTTAATGAATTAAAATCTAAATTCAATAAACCAAGTTTAATAATTTTAGGTAGTGGTTATGATGAAGATTTTGATTATGTTATGACTATTATTGCTAAATTGAATTCTCAATATAATATTTTTTATAAAGGACATCCAGGAGTGAATAAAACTTCTAATGAACTTCAAAAAGCACTAAAAAACGCAAAAGAAATATCTTATTATGATTATGATCAAAAAGTAAAAAGAACACTAAATACGGCAAAAATACAGAATTTTGATATTTTAGAATCTCAAATTTCTTCTGAAGAATTAACCACCCATCACACTAATGAAGAAAAGGGATTATGATTTGATAAGTGATTTGCAACTGACTATTCAACAAGTGCTCTTTTTGGATTGAAAAACAACAAAAATAATTTTGAAGATTTAATTGGATTTGTTGATTTACTTTCAAACAAAGAAGACTTAATTTGAAACGATGAAAAGGAATTTACAACTAAATTTGAATCAATAGTTCAAAAAATAGCAACAAAAAATATTTTTGCTACTTTAAAAGAAGAATCTAAAAATAAAGATAAAAGCAAACTTCAAAAAGAAGATTTTGTTTTAACAACATCTACCAATTCGTTAATAACCAATTTAACCATTAAATCCATAGAAAAAGTAAATGAACAAGTAAAATTACAAATATCTTTTGAATACAATCCAAGAGAAGTAGATAATCACAATAGTTATACTGTAGAAATTGTTTACATTTAGTTCTAAAATTAATCTAACAAAAAACGATTTTGTGCTATAATTTAAAAGCAATATATGGAGATAATAACTGTATGAAAATACTTAATTTGTTATTTGAATATATTTTCCTCTATAAATTTGCATTACATTAATAAGGAGGTTCAATGAATTCTTTTAGACAAGAAAAAGAAAATATTGTTGCTGAAGTTAAAAATAACATTCAAAATTCTTCTTCATTAGTTATTGCTGAATATCGTGGATTACATGTTTCAGATTTTGAAGAATTAAGAAAAGAATTAAAATCAGCAGGTGTTAAAATTAAAGTTTATAAAAATAGACTTTTCAAAATTGCATCTAATGATTTAGGTTATTCAGAATTAGAGTCAACTTTAGTAGGTCCAAATGTTTTCGCATTTGGTGGAGATGACGCTATTGCACCAGCAAAAATAATTTCTAAATTTAGCAAAAAACACCCAGAAGTTGTTTTAAAAGGTGGAATTTACGAAAATCAAGTTATTGATGCAGCTGAAGTTCAAAAAGTTGCTTCATTACCAAGTTACGAAGAAGCTCTTACAATGCTTGCTTCATCATTGATGGGTTCATTAAGACAATTATCAGTTGGACTAAAAATGTTAGTCGATGAAAATAAATTAGTATCAGAAGGAGAAAAATAAAATGGCAAAATTAACAAAAGAAGCTTTTATTGAAGCTTTAAAAGAAATGAATATTAAAGAAGTTATGGAATTAGTAGATGCAATGAAAGAAGAATTCGGAATTGATCCATCTGCTGTTGCTGTAGCTGCTGCTCCAGCTGCTGAAGCTGCTGAAGCAAAATCAGAAGTAAACATTACATTAAAAGGTGATGGTGGACAAAAAGTTAATGTTATTAAAGTAGTTAAAGAAGTTTTAGGATTAGGATTAATGGAAGCTAAAAAATTAGTAGATTCTATTCCTGTAGTTCTAAAAGAAAACGTTAAAGTTGCTGAAGCAGAAGACATCAAAGCTAAATTAGAAGCTGCTGGTGCTGAAGTTTCATTAGGATAATAACAATAATTTAAAAAAAGAAAAATTCCTGAGCATAAACTTGGGAATTTTTTTGATAAAATTAAAATATGAAAAATATTATAGAAATAGAAAATTTACTTTATAAAAAAGAAAATAAAAACATTTTACAAATAGAATCTTTATCTATTCCAGAAAAGAAAATCATTTCTATAGTAGGACCTTCTGGTGCTGGTAAAACAACTTTATTAAATTTGCTGTCACAATTAGAAAATCAATTTAGTGGAAATATTAAATTTTTAAATAATTTAAAATTAGAACAAATAGGATATATTTTACAAGAAAATGTTTTATATGAGCATTTATCAGTTTTTCACAACATTTATTTAAGTGCTAAAAATTCATTAAATTGAAAAAAAGAAAAAAGAATTAAATTTTTAGAAAATTTTTTCAAGCATAGTAATCAACAAATTGAAAACCAATTATCTAAAAAAATAAAGAAATATACAGAAAATATTTCTTTTAAAAAGGAAAAATGGTTATTTTGATCCCTATGATGAAAATTCTTGTTTTTAACTTTAAAATACGATAAAAAGCAAATAAAAAAAATATGAAATTTTTTATTTTTTATAAAAAAAACTTTTAAAAAAGATCTAAAAGTTATTGCAGAAAAACTTGAAATTAACACTTTAATAAAACAAGAAGCAAACAAACTTTCAGGCGGTCAAAAACAAAGAGTAGCAATTGCAAAAGCATTAATTAAAAACAATAAACTTTTGTTACTGGATGAACCTTTTTCAGCTCTAGATATTAAAATTAAAGAAAAAACTTTAGAATGAGTTATTAAATTAAAACAAGAATTTGATTTATCAATAATTTTAATAACCCACGATCAAGCAGATGCACTCAAAATAAGTGATTATATTTTAGTTTTAAATAACGGAAAAATAGAACAATTTGACTTAACAGAAAATATATTAAATAAACCTAATAATTATTTTGTAGCAGATTTTTTTAATTATCCAAAACTTAATTTATTAAGAAAAACAGAGCAAAACTCTTTTTATGTAAGAGCAAAAGATGTAGTAATTACTAAAAGTCAAGAAAAATCAGAATTTAAAATCATCGATAAACAGATAGTTGGAAATTTTATTATTTATAAGGTAGCAAGTGAAAATAATGTTTTAACTTCTATTTCGATTGATGAGTCATTGGAAATAAATGATTTTGTTAAAGTTGATATTAATAATGAAAAAATTTTGGAGTTTTCAAATGAAAAAAAATAACATAGAAATGACAAAAATAAAGAAAAAAACAGTAAAAATAACAAAAATATTTTTATTAATTTTACCTTTACTCATTTTGCTGTTTCTATTTTATATTTATCCAATTATAAAATCTACTTATGAATCATTTATTGTTTTTCCAAGTTCGACAAAAAAAACAATATTTATTTATGGACTCAATAATTTTAATAATGTAATAAACGATTCTAATTTTAAAATTGCCATTGAAAATTCTACCTTTTTATTTTTTGTCCCAACATTTATATCTTTATTTTTATCTATTTTTATTGCTTATATGTTGAGTACAATTTCAATGAAAAAAACACAAAATTTATTTTTAAAACTTATTTATTCGCAATTTTTTATTTCTTATTTTGCTGTAGGAATTGCTTTTTTATTGCTTTTTGGAGAACAGAACTTATTTTTTAAAATCTTTAATTCCAATGCTAGTTTTACTCACGGAAATAATAAATTAAATATAAAATTATATCTTTTCATTTTTCAAGTTTGAAGATCACTTTCCTTTAATATAGTTATATTTACTTTTATTTTTATTTCAATAAATAAAAAATATTATAAAGTTATGATTTTAGATAATTTAAATTTTTGAGATAAAATGAAATATTTATATTTCAAAGAATTTCAAAAACACTTATTAATTATTATATATACAAATTTAGTTTTTTCTGCTCTTTTATATCCAGGAGCAATTATGGAAGAAGATAAAATAGAAGAACTACAAGCTCATACATTATCTAGTTATGTTTTGAGCTTAATTCAACCAATAAATGGAACTTTGGAAATAGACATTAATAAGGCATATGCTGCAAGTATTTTATCTCTATTTTATTTATTATTTTTATTTTTAATCACTTACATATTTTTCTTTTTAGTGCGTTTTTTCTTTATAAAAATCAAAAAAGGAGAAAAATATGATTAAAAAAATTACCAAAGAAATTATTAAAATTTTAATCTTGTTATTTATTTTATTATTAATTTTATTTCCTTTATATATATTATTAATCACTTCATTAAAAAGTAATTATTCCACTTCTAATAATAATTATTCATTAATTTTAAAAGAGTTTGAATGATCGAATTTTAATTTTTTCAAAAATTCAATATTTTGAAAAGCAGTTTTTTTATCAATGTCAAGTTCTTTACTGCTTATATGTTTAAGAGTGGTTTTTTATACATTATTTATAGTTGGTTTATCTAAAATTAATCAAAAAATAAAAAAAGCAATTTTACTTTTTATTATGTTTTTTTCTTTTATTCCAGAATTTTCTATTTATCTTTCATTAAGAGAAATATTATCCAATTTTCATATAATAAATAATTTATCAGTTTTTTCAATTGTTTCTAATTCTATATTTTCTTATTTTTTTATTTATAATCTATTAATTAATTTTGAAAAAACAAAAAATCAATATTGAAAAGTTATTAAATTAGATAATTTAAATATATTTCAAAAAATCTATTTAGTTTATTGAAAAGAAATGAGAAATTATTATATATTATTAATTATTTTTAGTTTTATTTCATCGTGAAATGATTATCTATGACCAAATTTTTTATTATCTAGCACAGACTCTAAAACTGTTGGTATTTGATTTAGACAAATAGGTGAAACTCCTTCAGGGGGATATTTTTTAAATATTCAAGCAGCCGGTTCTTTGGTTGTTATATTATTGCCTTTAGGAATTTATTTTACTTTTTCCCAAAAAATTATCAAATTTTAATTTTTTCACCTTTTATTTTAAAAAAGTATTAAAATTAAAATACTATAAAATTATTTTTTAGGAGAACAATGAATAAGAAAATATTAAAAAGTTTTTTTTCAATTACAACACTAGCAAGTGTGATTTCACTTGCAAGTTGTAATAATCAAAATCAAACAACAATTGAAAAAAAATACGAAACTAAAAAGGCACAAGATAATAAAATAGTTTTTGCAACAGCTCAAAGCAAAGTTTATCCTTTAATGATTGCAATGCAAGAACTAGTTCCTTTATACAATGAAGTTATGAAAGATAATCCTGATTTTCTTCCTATAGAACTACAGTTATCGGATAAAAGCGGAGCAAATAGCGAACTTGAATTAGCTGCTAATGAAGCAAAATATATTAAAGAAGATAGTGAAAAATTAGCTAACTTAATATTAGGAAACCAAAGTGGAGCATTTTTAGTTAATCAATATGGTAAATTATTAGAAACAAAAGATATTTTACCTAATTCATCTTTTATTAGTAAAATTTTAAAAACACATACAAAATTAGTTGGAGAAAACATCAAGGATGATACTAAAATCTTTAATTTACCTTTTGATTTAAGTGATATAGATGCTTTTTCTATTAACATAGACTTACTTGGTAAAATTTTTGAATTGTTAGAACAAAACAATGCACAAATAGATAAAAATAGTGAAGTTTATAAATACATTCAACAAAATAAAGGAAATGGAAGAAACATTCCAGAAGATTCAATAATAAATTTCATAAAAGTAAAAGCAAATAATAATATTAACAATATTGTAGTTAATGATGAAACATTTAACAATATTACTAAAATTTTTGAATTTGCTAGATTAGTGCATAATTCCTTTGAAATCGACCAAGATAAAGCTACTAAATTTGGTAAAGATATAAGAGATTTAGCAATATTTTCTATTGACTATCAAGAAGACACATTTTTTAAAGTATTAAATAATAAACTCAAAGGTAAAAAACTTTGGACTTTAAAAGAATCTAAAAATCCTTATGATTTATCAGAAATAGATTATGCAATTGCTAACGACACAGAAATTCAAAGAATTTTTAAAGAAACATTTGATGAATTTGTGCAAAAAAACAGCAAATTAGAAATAAATAAAGCAAACACTACAACAAAAAAACCTGTATTTTATGATGTAAAATATGAAAACAATAAAAACGAATGAGCTTCTTGAGACATAAGAGAATACAAAACAGTTTTTGCTTTTGCAGCAGCTGTTGGTTATGAACAATCTATAGATAGTCCTACAAGTAGAGCATTTTTTGCAAAAAATAATAAAGAGATATCAGATAAATTTACAAGTGATTTAGATGTTTGATTAAGACCACAAGTTACAAAAAATTTACCAAGTGATAATTACTCATCTTACTTTGAAGGAGGTTCAAGTTTAATTCCTATTTCTGTTGATAATGGTGGAAAAGAAGATAAAGCAACAAAATTATTTTTAAAATGATTATATTCCGGAGAAGTTGATTATCGTGGTAAAAAGATTAAAGTAAGTGATTTAATTTCACAAAAATCATCTTATATTATTCCATTAAAAGAAAAATTAAATACAGAATCTGCAAATTGATATGACCATCAAATTGAATCTTTATCAACACAAAGTAATGAAAACGGAACAAAAATAGATACTCTAAGCAAAAAAACAACTAAAACACCAGAAGAAGAAAAAGAAATTGAAAATTTACGTAAAGAAAACGCAAAAATAGAAACAGAAATAAATTACGTAAAAGCAGCTAAAATTTCATACGAAAGTTTAAAAAACTTCGTAGATAAAGAACAAGAAGACAATGTCTTTTTACCAATAGATCAAAAATCTTCAAAAATTATTAAAGAAATTCAAACAATGCTTTTAAATTCTACTTTAAAAGAAAATTCAACTAAAATTTCTGGAGAAGCAGCATTAAATAAAATTTTAGAAATAATAAGATCAAAAGAATAGGAAAGAATGAATTCAAAAGACAGAAAATATTACAATGAAGTACATTATTTTATAGATAAAATCAATAAAAAAGTAATTTTAGAAAAAAGTTTTCACGAACAACTTTTAAAAAACAAAGGAACTTGAAACGGATTTAAAAAAATAGGTGGTTCGTCAATTGGCGATGTATTAGAACTTGATCAATTTAAATCTCAATTTCTAGCTTTTATAAGAATGTCTAAATTAGATATGCCTATTTTAGATACTAAATACATAGATGCCGGAGTAGCAATCGAACCTAAAGTTATTGATGTCATAAGAAAAATGACACAAAAAGAAGTGGAAGTTTTTCCACCTGAAAAATATTCATATGACTATTTTAAAGGTAAAGACGATATTATCGGTGGAATTCCTGATGGATACATCAAAGATTTAAATATGATTTTAGAAATTAAAACAACTCAAAGCAAAAATTTCGATAAATGAGAAAAAGGTGATTTACCTTCTGCTTATTTAAAACAAGCACAACTTTATTCTTATTTAATGGGTTGTGATACTTTTGCAATAGTAGCAACATTTTTAGAACAAGAAGATTATTTAGATCCAGAAAATTATCCAATTGAAAAAAGAAAAATAAGAACTTATAAATATAAAACAAATGTACCACAAATCGAAGATGACATTGTTAAAATAAAGGAATGATATAATTTTTACACAACAAAAGGATATTCACCACAATACAATGAAAGAACTGATGGAGAGTTATTAGAATATCTTGAATGTAGAAATGAAGAAGAATGGATAAAATTAATAGATAAGTGAACTTTACAAGGGAAAATAAAAGTAAAATAGTGGAAAAAGACTTTATAACTTTTAATCATTTTTATAAATACAAAACTTGTCAAAAATATTTTATTTGAAATAAAATTGATATTCAAAAAAATGATTTTGATATCGATGAAGAAGAACAATCAGAAAAATTTTGAGATGCTGTTAATTTTAGTGAATTACTTAATGAAGAAAATTTAAATTTTGTTTCTACAAGAGCATCTGTTTTTACTTCATTAGAAAGAGAATTTGAAAATTTTATACAGCAAAAATACGGAATAAATAATGTTTATGTAGTTAAATCAAAAAACAATGAAGAAGCAATAATTGAAACAGAAAACATATTAAAAAATAACAAATATAAAGTAATTTTATATCCAGTTTTTAAATATGAAAATGCAATTGCAAAACCAACATTAATTGATTTAAAAAATAAAAAAATTTCTATTTTAAAATTTTCTACATCTACCAAAAGAAAAGATATTCTGCGTCCTTTTTGAGACTTTTGAATAACAAACAAAATTGTTAAACTTGAAAATATTTCTTTGTTTTTGTTAAATTTAAGTGAAGAAAGCAAAAAAAATGAAAAAGATTTTTCTGAAGTATTTTATTTAAATATAAACAAAACCAAAAAAAGTTTGTCTAAATCAATGGAAAAAGAATTAAATAATGATTTGTTTTTTTATAAAACAATTATATATCAGCAAGGATTAACTCCCCAAGAATATGATTCTATGATAAAAGGAGAATTTGTTCCTGAAAATAATATTTATGCAATGATTTCTTCAAGAACATTACCTATAAATTCAAAAAAGAATGAATATTATGATTTTGAAACTATTGAAGAAATTATTGAAAATATAAATGAAGCTAAGTCTATTAATGATTTTGATAATTTAACAATTGAAGATAATTCGCTTTTTGGTACAAATTCAGATTTTAATGATATTTTGTCTTTAAAAGAACCAACTATATTTGGTTATAGTGGTAATATTTTAAAAAAAGAAAAAATCATTTCTTTAATTGAAAATAAAAATATAGCAAGTATAAAAACCCAATTAAGCGATAATTTCCTTTATTCTCAAATAAATTCACAAGATATTAAAATTTTTAAATCAGCAGAATTAGAAAATATAATTGATATTTTAAATGATAAAAACAAAAGAATTGTATGATATGACTTTGAAGGATTTTCTTTACCTTATCCACCTATGAATGGAGTTTTACCATATCAGCAATTAGTTTTTCAACTTTCTATTAAAGAAACATTAGGTAATAAAATCATTTCTAACAATTTTGAAAATGAAAATGTTGTTTATGATCCACAAAAATTAACAATTAAAACTTTTGAAGAAATTATTACTAAAATATATTCTAATAAAGCTGATTATTTTGTTGTTTTTAATAAAGGTTATGAATTAACCAGAATTAAAGAAATGCTAAAACTTATAGAAAAAGAAGATTTACAAATGCATCAAAAATTAAGTAATTATTTTTCTCATATTGTTAAAAACACTATTGATTTAGCAGACTTTTTTAGTGGTTATTCAGAAACAAGAAAAAATCTACCTTTTATTTTTATTCCAGAGTTAAAAGGTTTTTATAGTATTAAAAAGATAGAAAAATATATAACAAAACACAATATTAAATTAGATCATTTAATAACTCCTTATGTAGAATTAGAAATTCAAAACGGATTAAGTGCTATGAACAAAGCAATAGCTCGTTACATCGGTTTCATCGGAGATAAAGAATGACAAGAAATTAAAAAAAATTTAAAAAAATATTGCGAAAACGACGTAATGGCAATGATAATGGTAAAAGATTTTATAAATTTTTTAATCAAAGAAAAAACTCAAAAAAGCAAAAAATAGTTTAAAAAAATGCTTATTTGAGTTTTTTTCTTCAATTTTAGTAAATTTAATTTTTTGGATATACTAAAAATTTATTTGTATACTTGCCAAAATAATAGTAAAATGAAAAAGATAAAAAAATAACTAAAGGAGATTTTATGAAAAAGAAAATCAAGATTAGTAAAAAGAAAATTTCTCTAATTTCAGTAGCAGCATTATTGACTACAAGTGCAATCTTAATACCATCTATTTTAATACCTACATTACATAAAAAAGATAATATGAACAATAGTGCTTTGGAAACTAATGAAAATGGTTCTGTAAACAATAACACTAATACCAAAAATAAAGGAAATACAGTAATTTCTGAAAATGAACAAGCTAATATGACCAGTAGAAATGGTCATAGTAATATTAATACAAAAGGCAATCAACAGACTGATAAAGAGATTAGTAATTCTGATGATACTGATAATTCAAATGTGAAAAATTCTAAATTATCACTTTCAGAATTCAAAACTTTTATTAATCAATTTAATAATGATTGATCAAATATAACTAAAGGAAAATCAGATTATAAATATCAATCTATAATTGATTTAAAAACAAAGATAGATCAAGAAATTAAAGATTTAGAACAAAAAGGAGAAGATTTTGATTATAACGATGCAAAAGTTAAGTATGAACAAGAATTAAAATCTTTACCAAAGAAAATTTACAAAATTGAAGATATTACTGTTATTAATATAGAAAAAGCAAATTTAGTTCAAAAAACTAATAGTATGTTTGTTTTATCTTTAGATGTTAATGTTGCAAACTTGAAAACTAAGGAAAATAGAGATTTGTTTTTATTAACTAATGATGAGCAAGTAACAACCAAAATTAAAAAGATAGATTTTAATACTTGATCCAAATTTGAAGATCAAGGTACACAAAAAATTGAATTTGTTATTGATTATGAAATTCCAAGAACAATCACTTTAACAAATTTAAAATTAGGAACACAAAATAATGATTTAATAATTAATCTTCCAGATTCTTTAAATAAATCTATAACATTCCAAAGTTTAGAGTCAATTGCTAAAAATTGACAAAAAGAATATGAACCACAAACAAATAAATATAAATTTTCATTTGAAATTTTCAATAATTTAACTTTAGGAAACAAAGCAAATAAAGTTACTTTTGAAACTTCAAATGGAAATATACAAGCGGATTTTGTTTTAGAAACATTAAACGAAAATACTCATAAATACACTATAACCGTAGATGGTCAAGGTAGTGGCGAAGAGGATTATTTAGTAAACAAAATGAAATTTGGAAATCAAACTCTTAGAACATTTACTTATAATGAAACAACATTAGCCCATATTAGAGATTGATATTACATCAAAAAACAACCACTAAGGGTAATAAATCTTGCTTTAAAACCAAGTGATTCCAATAATAGTTTATTATTAAGTTTCTTTTGAGAAACTAAAGATATACAACCTAAAACCAATGGTGAATATAAAGGCGTTGCTAAGTTAGAAAAGATTTCTAATGGAAAAGTTGTCAAAACAGAAACAAGAACTTTTAACATTAGTTCTGCTTCTGATGGTGCAGCATTTCTTTTAAGAAACCTAGATAGAACTTCAACTTATAGACTTGTTGAACTAAGAATTGATAATCATAGACAAACTTTAGATAAATGACAATATGGTCAAAGCAACGAAGCAACAACAAAGTAAAAAAATAATTCAAGTTTTTGAACTTGAATTTTATTTATGAAAATTAATTTGTTGATCTGCAAAAAATAAAATTTTATTATTTTTATCAAAACTAAAATAAATTTCAATTGATTCAGAATCACTTGCTTCATTGTTTATAAAGGTAATTTCCTTTATATTAGCAAAATCTTCATATTTCATTAAATTATTTAATAAATTAAAATCTATAAAAGAAATATTATGAAAATCTTTTGAATTTGAATATTCAATGTATTTAATAGATATTTTTTTATATCCTTTATTTTCACTATCTTGAATAAAAGTTTGCTTTAAATTAAATGTTAAAGTTTCAATGTTTGTGTTATTTCAAAAAGGATTGAAAACCATCGAAAGATTTTCATTATTGAATTCTAAATGTAAAAGATCATTGTTTTCAAAAGCACTTTCTTCAATGATTTCTACTTTAGCAGTAATGCTAATTTTTTCTAATTGGTTATCAGCAAAAGCAAATGATTTAATTTCTTTTAAGGAATTTGGCAATTCAGTTTTTTCTAAAAAATTAGTTTCAAATGCAGAGTCTTCAATTATTTCGATTTTATTATTTCAAACAATTTCTTTAATAGTGCAATTCATAAATGCAGAAAGTTTAATGATTTTTAAATTTTCTGGAAAGATAACCTTTTCAATCCCTTTGGTTGCAAAGGCTAACTCATCAATTATTTCTAAATCTTTAAAACTACTTAAATCTAAAATAGCATTTTGAAAATACTCTTTTTGCTTCAAGATTGCTAAAGATTCTTTTTTGGTTAATATTTTCATTTTTCTCCTTTGTCTTTACAATTTTATATTCTAATTGGAAAAATAGAAATAAAATCTTATTTTTTTCCTTTTTTTAGTAAAAATTGAATAAAAAATAAATATTAAGTGAAAGGAGGGACAAATGAAACAAAAAGTGACTTTGGTTAAGTTGACTAATGAAGAAATAGAAAACATTGGTGGATCTTTTGCATTTGCAGCAGTTCTACCTTATATCCCTTTAATGGTTAGTTCTATTGCTTCACTTGTTGCTTCTGCAAAAATGGCAACAAGTTCATCAGGAGAAATAAAAACCAAAGAAGGTTTATCTCAAAAATGAGATTCTCCAACAACAAAAGATAGTGGTAATACAAAAACCATAAATCCTATCTATTTTATTTACTAAAATTATTTTTTTTATATAATTATCAATATGAAAAAAAAGATTTCTATTAATAAAGTAATAAACTTTTTATTTTTATTCTCCTTTTTATTTTTTCTTATTTTTTTTACGTATGTTGCCATAACTAAAATCTTTAAAGATGCAAAATTAGAATTTATAATCGGTGGAATAATATTTTACTTCATAAATTGTTTATTTGCTATTTATTTATTTTTACAAGAAAGACATATAGATGCAAAAATTTCTTGAATATTAATTATCCTTATTTTCCCCTTTTTTGGTCCAATACTCTTTTTAATTTTTGGAAGAAAATATAATTATAGAATAAAAGAAAAAGACTATTTACTTAATAGAAATTTAACTCCTTATGATAATGATTTCTGTGGTTTTAATTGCAAACAAAATGTTAATTTAGATTTATTTGATAAAGCTCACAAAATATTCACAACAAATCCTAAAAATTTTAATAGTTCATTATACTTAAATGGTTATGATTTTTTTGAAAAGTTATTTTTAGATTTAAAAAATGCCAAAAAATTTATTTTCATAGAACTTTATATTATTAAAAATGATTTTATGTGGTTACAAATGAAAAATATTTTAATTCAAAAAGCAAAAGAAAATGTTGAAATTAAAATTATTTTAGATTGATTTGGATCTGCATCTCTTCCAAAAAAAGAC
Organism: Mycoplasma sp. CB776; assembly: GCF_054343395.1. Classification (NCBI taxonomy): domain Bacteria; kingdom Bacillati; phylum Mycoplasmatota; class Mollicutes; order Mycoplasmatales; family Mycoplasmataceae; genus Mycoplasma; species Mycoplasma sp. CB776. Next base: position 9,743 of record NZ_JBTGVD010000012.1, on the reverse strand, counting down.
TTTAAAGAATTAAAGAAATTAGGTATTCAATTTTATGTTTATAACAAAATTTGATTTCCTTTTATTCATTCTAAAAGTTTTTATAGAATTCATAAAAAACTTTTTATTATAGATGGTAAAATAGGTTACATTGGTGGAAATAATTTAAGTGATGAATATTCTAATTTTTCAACAAAATACGGAATTTGGTTCGATGCAAACTTAAGAATAAAAGGACAAATTGTTGTTGATTTAACCAATTCATTTATCAAAGATTGAAATTTATGAACTGATTATGAGATTACTGATATCAATTCTTATTTAAATATAAATTTCAATATGAATAATGATTTTAAAGAAAATTATGGATTAATTTTTGAAGGCGGTCCAAGATATGACGTTTCTTTTTTAGAAACCTTTATAATTCAAATGATATATTCTTCAAAAGAAAAAATTGAAATTTTTACTCCTTACTTCATTCCTACAAGAAGAATTTTTCTTGCTTTAAAAGAAATGATTATTCTAGGTAGAAAAGTTGAAATTTATTTACCTGGAAAATATGACAAAAAATACGTTGAATGATTCACAAAAGATTTTGCAAAACAACTTGAAGAATATGGTGCTCAAATATTTGAATTTAAAAATATTTTTTCTCACACTAAATCAATGATTATTGATGAAAATATAGCATATACTGGAACAATGAATTTAGATATTAGAAGCTTTTATTCTCAATATGAAATTAATGTTTTAATTCAAGGTCAATTTATTAAAAAATTTAATGAAAATATTAAAAATTTAAAAGAAAAAAATATTGTTATACCTAAAACTTTCACAAATACAAAACCTACTTCTAAAGTTAAAAAAATGATTATCGAATTATTCAAAAGTCTTTTATAAACATTTTGTTTTATAGTTTAAATAAAATCAAGCAAAAACTTGTAAAAAAGCAAGTTTTTGTTTTTTTATAATAAAAAGCTAAAAACAAGCAATTTCCCTGTATTTTTGGCAAAATCAGGAGTTTAGATACAGAAAAACATCTGCTTTATACATAAATAAACATTATTTTTTAATATAATTATAATATTAAATAAATTAGGCTATTAAATAAAACAAGAAAGGAAAAAATGGCAAAAAAAGAATTTGAAAAAACAATAACAAAACAAGAGTTAGCAAATAGAATTTGACAATCTGCAAATGGTTTAAGAGGTAATTTAGAAGCATATGAATATAAAGACTTTATATTATCTTTTATATTCTATAGTTTCTTATCTCAAAAACAAATTGATTTAATGCAAGAAAAGTTTGAATTTTCAATCGAAGAAATTCAAGAAATGGTTTCTAACTATACTGAAATTTATACAGATAATGAAGATAAAATCACAGAAATTAAAGAAAAAATCAATTTAATAAAAGAAGATTTAGGATATTTCATTTTTTACAACGATTTATATCAAGTATGAACAACAAACAAATATGGAAAACAATCAGATTTTAGCATTTCCAAACTTTCAGAAGCAATTCAAAGATTTAACAAAAATATTATAGATGATCAAAAATACAAAAACTTATTTGAAGATATTATTATGATTTCTGTTGAACAGTTGAATAAACTTGGTTCCAATGTTCAAGAACAAACAGAAACAGCTAAAAAAATAATGGAACAAATTAAAGATATTCCTGTAACTAATCAGAACTATGATGTTTTAGGATATGTTTATGAATTTTTAATTGGACAATTTGCTTCTACAGCGGGTAAAAAAGGTGGTGAATTTTATACACCACATGAAGTTTCTGTTCTAATGTCTGAAATCATTGCTTGAAACTTTAGAGATAGAGATAAAATAAAGGTATATGACCCTACTTCAGGTTCAGGTTCTTTACTTTTAAATATTGGATCAACCTTTAAGAAATATGACAAAAACAAAGATTCTGTAACTTATTATGCTCAAGAAAAAGTTAGAACTACTTTTAACTTAACTAGAATGAATTTAATTATGAAAAACATTAATTCAGCCGATATTAATGTTAGATGTGGTGATACTCTTAATGAAGATTGACCGGTTAGTGAAAATAACGGTGATATTATTTCTGTAGATGCAGTTGTTTCTAATCCACCTTATTCTTTAAAATGAAATCCAGAAGGAAGACAAACAGATCCGCGTTATGCAGATTATGGAGTTGCTCCAAAATCAAAAGCAGATTATGCATTCCTTTTACATGAACTATATCACTTAGATACAAACGGAATGATGGCGATTGTTCTACCACACGGTGTTCTTTTTAGAGGTTCCAGTGAAAAAGAAATTCGTACAAAACTTATTAAAAATCAAAAAATTGAAACAATTATTGGTTTACCTGCAAATATTTTCTTTGGAACAAGTATTTCTACTATCGTAATGATTCTTAAGAAAAATAAAGCAGATAGTAACATCCAATTTATCGATGCTTCTAAACTCTTTGTCAAAGATGGAAAAAATAACAAACTAGAAAAATCGCATATTAAAAGAATTATTGATGTTTATAAATCAAAAGCAGAAATTGCTAAGTTTTCTAGAAATGTTACTTTAAAAGAAATTGAAAAAAATGACTTCAATTTAAACATTTCTAGATACATTGATAACTTTGAAAAAGAAGAAACACACGATTTATATGCATCAATGTATGGTGGAGTTCCGAAAGTGGAACTTGATGAATTAAAAGCATATTGAAATACTTTTAATTCTCTTTTTGACACAATCACAACCAAAGTTAATGATTCTTATTTTAAACTCATTGATAAAGAATCAATTCAAGACAAAGTAAAAGAAAATAGTGATGTTAAAGCATATTCAAATCACTATTTACAAATCATTAGTGATTTTAGTAAAGAAATTTCTAATTTAACTTCTTCATTAGACAATATTTTTAAACTTGATGATAAGTATTTAGATAATATTATTGATAAATATATCTTTGAAGATTTAGAAGACGTACCGTTATTAGATAAATATGAATTATTCCAAATAATGCTTGATTATGCTCATAAACATATTCAACCAACAATTTCTGTTATTCAAAAATTTGAAGGAGAAGAATTTAGCACAATCCTTGAACAAACAACAACAATTAGCAAAACCAAAGATGGTAAAGTTAATAAAATCGAAAGTGAATTATTTGATATTGATACCATTGGTAAATTTAAACTTACCTCTTTAATTAATTCAATTAATGAAAAACAAGAGCAAATTACAGATTTAGATTCCCAAATGAATTCCATTGTTGAAAGCATTAATGACGAAGACAAAGATGAAGAATTATTTAAAGATGGAGTAATAAAAGCCGCAGAAGTTAAAAAATACATTAAAAAAATTGATTCTAATGAACAATGAGAAGAAGAATCTTTAGAATGCAAATTATTAGAATTTGATAATTTAAATAACCAAAAATCTGACTTAAACAAAGACTTAAAAAATTTAAAAACAGAATTAAACCAAAATATTGAAATATACTTATCAAACATCACTGAAGAAGAATTCTTTAATTTATTACACAAAGAATGAATTAGTAATTTTGAATCTATTATTTTTGAAAAACAAGATGCTATTATTAACTATTTAATTTCCAAATTAGAATATTTATATGATAAATACTTTGATACTTTAAGTGACATCAATAATCAAATTAAAGAACAAGAATCCAATCTAATTAATCTGCTTTCTGAATTAAAAGGCGAACCTTCAGATATGGAAGCAATTGAAGAGTTAATAAAAATTTTAGGAAATAAATAAAATGATTTCAAAAGACAAGTTAGTTCCTTCTTTAAGATTCAAAGAATTTACTCACGCTTGAGAACAGGACAGTCTACAACAATTAGTTGATAAAATTAAGAGTGATTTAAAAATAACTGATGTTAATGAAAAAGGAATTTATGATATTTATGGAATTGATGGAAAAATAGGAAAAGGTTTTCCTAAAAAAATTTTTGATTTTGACATTATAACAATATCAAAAGATGGTTCTGTAGGAAAAATCCAAATATTACCGAAAAACACAGGTTTTACATCAACTTTAGAAGGAATTTTCATTACTAAAAAAGAAAAAATGATCAATTATTTTCTTTATCTTATATTTTCTAAAATTCCTTTTGATGAATTTATTGTAGGTTCAACGATTCCACATCTTTACTTTAATGATTATAAATTTTTAAACATAAAATTTCCCACTTTAGATGAACAAAGAAAAATAGCTAACTTATTTACTTCCGTAGATTCTCTAATCTCACTTCACAAGCGTAAGTATAATTTCCTAAAAAACATTAAAAACACATTACTTGACAAGATGTTTCCATCTCAAAATTCAAACATTCCAAGTATAAGATTCAAAGAATTTACTCACGCTTGAGAACAGGACAACCTAGGGAATTTAGTTTCTATTCAAAATGGAAAACTAAATGCAAATAGTATGGAAAATAATGGAAAATATAATTTTTATACATCAGGAAAAGAAATTTTTAAAATAAATTCATGGAGTTTTGAAGGTGATGCAGTAACTATAGCAGGTAATGGTGCTAGTATGGGTTTTATTCATAGAGCAAAAGGAAAATTTGATGCTTATCAAAGGACTTATGTGCTGAAAACGGAAAAATTAAATATTGATTTCCTTTATTTTAATTTATGGAATAACTTATGAAATGATGTTCAAAAAAAGATATCAAATGGTGGAATTCCTTTTATTGTATACGATGATATTAATCTTTTTCCTTTTAAAACCCCTTCTTATAATGAACAAACAAAAATAGCCAATTTATTTACACATCTTGACTCTCTCCTTTCACTTCACAAGCGTAAGTTAACAGCATTAGAAAATATAAAAGCAAAACTATTAGAAAGGATGTTTATTTAATGGAACACAAAGAATTAGAATTTGAAAAATCTTTATTAATTAAGTTAAAAAACTATGGTTGAAAAAATCAAAGTATTGAAAATTCCCAAATAAGCGATACACTTGATGGAATTAGTGAAAAAGAATTAGAACAAAACTGAAGAAATATTCTTTTTGAACTTAATAAAGCAACTCTTAATAATGTGCCTTTAGATGATGAAGAATTTGAAGAAATTAAAGCAAAAATCTTTAATTCAGCAAATAAAGTTGTTGAAATTCATAGTTTACTTCAAGGTGAGTCAATCCCTTTTCAAAGAACAAATCCAAATTTAAGTGCAGAAGATAAAAAAGGTTTGATTTATTTAAAAATATTTAGTAATACAGAAATAAAAGCAGGAAATACTATTTATCAAACAGCAAGACAAGTTTCTGTTTCTGCTCAAAAAGAAAGAAGAATTGATGTTTTACTATTAATAAATGGTTTACCACTATTTTGTTTAGAGTTAAAAACAGCAAATATTGGTATTGAAGATGCTAAAAAGCAATTAATTCAATATGGGAAAAATGGGGTATTTTCCACAGGATTACTTAAATTTGTACAAGTGCTTGTAGCACTAACTCCAAATAATATGGAATATACTTCAATTGTTGATGATTTTAGCAATTTCAACATTAAAGACTTTAGATATTGAAAAAATAAAGATAATCAAATAGTTAATGATATTGATAAAATAATTAACTTATTTTTCAAAATCCCAGAAGCACATAACTTAATTTCTAACGGAACAATAATTAAAGATAATAAATTATTAATCACTAGAAGTTATCAATTTTATGCTATTAAAGCAATTCTTGATAAGATCAATGAAATTAAATACAAAAACGAAAATAAATGCGGATTTATTTGACATACAACAGGTTCTGGTAAAACTTTAACAAGTTTTCAAACAGCAAGTCTACTTTTAAAAAGAGAAATGGTTTCTACTGTTGTTTTTGTAGTTGATAGAATCGATTTAAATGAACAGAGTTTTACAGAGTTTAGTGAATTTTCAAAAACAAATAAAGATAAAATCAAAATTATAAATACTTATGGAATTAAAGATCTAGAAGAAAAATTAAAAGAAACAGCAAGAAACAGCGGTTTATTTAAAACAATTTTTATTACTTCTATTCAAAAACTATCTCAATTAAGAAAAAATTACTTCAAGCCAGAAGAAAAAATTGCTTTAATTTTTGATGAAGCGCATAGAAGTAGTTATGGTCAAATGATGAATAAGATTCAAAGTCAATTTGAAAATGCTATTTTTATTGGATTTACAGGAACTCCAATTCACTGAGTTAATCAAAAAAATGAATTAACTACCGAACAAGTATTTGGACCATTACTTCATAAATACACCATTATTAATGGTTTAGAAGATGGAAATGTTTTAAGATTTAGTAATAATTATATAAATTTTGAAAATATGCTTTTAGAATACTTTTATAAAATTCAATCTAATCATTATGGTGAAGAAATTGAAGTTGATAGTACAAAAATAAAATATAAACTTTCTGCTTGGGCAAATCAAGGAAGATTCAATTCAAGTGATTTAGAAATTTATAATTTATTAAATCAGAAAAATAGTTTAGGTAATCCAGAAGATATTATTAAAATTGAAAGATGATTAAAAAACAACGATTACTACGATAGTGATAATTTTAAAAAAGTAGTAGTTAAAGATATTTTAGAACACTGAATTAGTACAAGTAATAACAGAAGATATAGTGCGATTTTAGCTACTAAAAAAATCGATGACGCTATCAAATATTTTAAATTATTCCAAGAAGCTAAAAAATCAGTTCCGGAATTAGCAAACTTTAATGTAACAGCTTTATTTGACAAAAATATCGATGCTGTTTCAGAAGAAGAAGCAAAAAACTTTTCTAAACTAGAAGAAATTAAAAATATTTATGATACTTTTGAACAAGATTTTAAAGATAATCCAAAAGTAACCACTGCTAATCTTGATGAAAACTTTAAAAGTGTAATTTCTAAAATTTTTAAAGAAAGACAAATTATAGAAGGAAATAAATATCCAACAGTAATTCTTGATTTATTGATTGTTGTAAATCAAATGCTAACAGGATATGATTCCAAGTATATTAACACCGTTTTTTTCGATAAAATACAGGAAAATGAACATTTAATTCAATCAATGTCTAGAACAAATAGACTAGAAAATGCAAATGATAAACCATTTGGTTCTATCTATTTTTACAGAGAACCTGGAACCATGAAATCTAATCTTCAAAGAGCGCTTGAGATTTATTCAGGAGTTCATAATGTTGATATTGAAGCAGATTCAAGTAAAATACTAATAAGTAATGCTCAAAAATATTATCAAGAAATTGAAGTTATCTTTAATAATTGAAATTATCCAAACTTTGAAGAAGTGCCAAAATATGATCCTAAATCTGAAAACCACATTCTTAAGGAACAACAAAAAAGATTTGTTGGTAATTTTACTAAACTAGAAAAAACACTTACTTCTTTATCACTTTTAAGAAAAGAACCTTATAAAGAACTTTCAAATGTCTTTAATGAAGAAGATATTAATAAACTTAAATTAAGATTTAAGGAAATCGATTTAAATGCTCTTAGAGACAATAAAGAAAAAGATGAAATAGATGAAACAATAAGTGATTTTGATTTAGATTGAATGTCAGAAAGAACTTTAAACACTCAGATGATTGACATTCATTTTTTTGAAGTTCACTTTACATATAAAGGGAAAGTTGCAGAATTAAAAGCACCTATAAACGAGTGAAGTGAAAAAGAATTTCATCAAAAACTGGCACAAGTTGATGCAGATACAAGAAAACTTCTTCTGCAAATTGATGCAGATATTAGTGATGGTAAAACTATAATTGAAGAAATTTACTCACAATTTGGTGGTTTAAAACAATATTTAAATTTCTTAAAAAATAAAGAACTTAATGATGATAAATCTAAATTTAAAGCAACCTATCTTATCGATCAAGATGAAAACATTAGCAAAGTCTTTGATGAACTTTGAGATTTAGAAGAAAGTCGTTGAAAAGAAAATGGAAGAATCGATACTATAGAAAAGTATCTAAAAACCATAAAAGATGAACAACCTTTAAAAGAATACATTCTTTCTAAAAATAAAGACTGTAAATTGTATATAATCTACAAACAATTTAAAGAAGATCTCAAAAAAAAAAAAAAATAAACTAAAACACCCAAAAAAATGGGTGTTTTTTGCGTGGGTGAACTTATGTTTAAATTAAGCTAGATATTGATCTCATTACTAAGTCAATATCTTTATTTTCTAATTCATTAATTATGTGTAAATATATTCTTTCAGTTGTATTCATACTTGCATGCCCTAATCTTCTTGCTACGGAAGCGATAGATACTCCAGCATACAATAAAATTGATGCATGGGTATGTCTTAAGGCATGAACAGTAATTGGAGGCACATTAGCTTTTTTGCACCTTCTTATTAAAATATCATTTATTGTTGAGTTATAAATTTTTTCTTTAAATATAAAAATTGGTTTATCTGGATCTAAATCTTTAATAATTCCAGCAAATTGTGAAGTAGTCATTCAATCAAGTTGTACTTTTCTAATTGAAGACTTATTTTTGGTTGGTAAAAAGCCACCGTGTTCTTTGTAATTTCAAGTTTTAGAAACATTTAATGTTTGTTTAACAAAATCAAAATCTTTAGGCGTAACCGCAATAGCTTCAGAAAATCTTAAACCGGTTTTAGCAATTAATAATATTAATCAATCCATATTTAATTTTGAATCTAGCTTAAGTGTTTTTAAAAGCAATTGTAATTGAAATTGATTTAAATATTTTTGTCTTTTTTCTCTAGGTGCTTTTCCTTTAATAACAACTTTTCTTGTTGGATCTGTTTCTAAATATCCATCATCTAGTGCATCAAGTAAGCAACTTTTAAGATGATGATGGAAATCCATTGTTGTTTGTTTTTCATGAGTTAAAGCATATTCGTTTAATAATTTTTGATATTCATATCTATCTAATTCATTTAACTTTAAATTTGGAACTAACTTTATGATTCAATCTAATGTTAACTCATATTTTTTAAAACTCACTTTTCTAATTGAATCCTTTTTATATACATATATTCAATTTTGAAAGTATTTATAAAGTAAAATATCTGATTTTTTCTTCATTTTTCCCCTTTTTCACCCACGCCTGAAAGAAAATTAGTATTTTACTTTATAAAATTATTTTACTTTTGCTTTTTATAAAAATAAAAAATTACTTAAAATAAATTTTTTTTCATTTCTAAAACTTATGCTTGTGAAGTGAAAGGATTTCTTCCAAATTATCAAATAAACTAGAAATTTTCTCTTGTTCTTTTAAACTGTTTGGAATTAAATATTTAATATTTTTAATATCTGATCAATTTATATAAATTTGTGTATTACCTTGAGAACTTTTGAAAATTTTATTTCTATTTTTTTTATTATTTAAAAGAAAATAAGAAAAATTACTTTCAATAATTTTATTTTTTGGAGATAACTTTTGAGTTCTTTGATTATATATAAAAGTATTATTTTCCTGTATTCTTAAACAAGAACCGATTATTTTTCCTTCTTGTGTTTTATCATTTAAAATCATAGCTAAATCACCTTGTTTTAAAAGAAATTTATTAGTTTTTTCTGTCAATTCTATTCTAATATTTTGATCTCTGTATTTAAAGTCTTCAGAAAAACTACCTATATTAATAACTTTATAATTAGAATGATTGTTAAAGTAATTTTCTAATGATGTTCCACCATAAGAATCAAACAAATTCCCCAAAACGTCCTGTTCTCAAGCGTGAGTAAATTCTTTGAATCTTATACTTGGAATGTTTGAA